>JAJZGE010000537.1 GCA_021798675.1 Pseudomonadota bacterium
ACCCCGTGCAGGATCAGCCACCACAGCCAGCGCGGGTATTCGATCACCCGCGGATCGCCGAGGAATTCGGCCAGGTAGGGGCGCACCGCCCTGGCCGTCGGCGCGCTCGGAGTGCCGAGGTTCACCAACAGCACGCCAGCCTGAACGGGGGCTCGCGCGGGGTCGTGGGAATACCCGGCAAGGCCGGTATAGTGCTTGCTGACTGGCATCGTGACGTCGCGGTTGAGCGTGAGTCCCGGAGTCTGCCACAAGCCTGCCGCGCCGCGGCGCGTGCCCGCCATCACCCACCCACGTGGAGCTGTCCATGGTCAAGAGATCCCTGCGTCGCCTGCTGCTGATCGGCCTGCTGCTGCCGGCGATGGCCGTGCATGCGGAGGATCCGCCGCTGGTGCGCGCCACCAATGCCGTGCGTGTGCTGAAGGAGATCATGCAGGCGCCGGACAAGGCGATTCCGCAGGACCTGCTGCGCGACGCCAAGGCCATCGCGGTGATTCCGGACCGGATCAAGGCCGGCTTCATCTTCGGCGGCAGCCGCGGCGAGGGCCTGATCTCGGTGAAGAGCGCCGATGGCACCTGGTCCAACCCGAGCTTCATCACCATGACCGGCGGCAGCGTGGGCTTCCAGGCCGGCGTGTCATCGACCGACGTGGTGCTGGTGTTCCGCACCCAGCGCGGAGTGGATTCGATCGTGCGCGGCAAGTTCACCCTCGGCGCTGACGCCTCCGCGGCGGCCGGTCCGGTCGGGCGCACCGCCAGTGCTTCCACCGATGCGCAGATGAAGGCCGAGATCTACTCCTACTCGCGCACCCGCGGGCTGTTCGCCGGCGTCGCGCTGGACGGCTCGGTGCTGCGCATCGACTACGACGCGAATGCGGCCGTGTACGGTGCCGGCGTCACGCCGCGGCGCATCTTCGAGGGCGGCGTGAGCAATGTGCCGGGGCCGGTGGTGGACTTCCGCGATCGGCTGGAGGAGTACACTTCCCGCTGATTCCATGGCGCGTGCCAGCAATGGCTGCCGCGCCGTCACGAGGTGATTTATGGGTTTCGACAGCATCTGGCACTGGCTTCTGCTGCTGGTGATCGTTCTGGTGGTTTTCGGCACCGGCAAGTTGTCCAAGATGGGGCCGGACCTCGGCAATGCCGTGCGCGGCTTCAAGAAGGCGATGCAGGGCGACGACGACGAAACCAGACAGAAGGAAGAGGAGGCGCGGCGCAAGGCGGCCGAGCAGCTGCGCGCCGATCCGCCGGCCGATGTCCCCGCCGGCACCACGCAGAGTCAGCGCGACTCCAGCGAATCCAAGTAAGCGCGCGGTGGGCGGAGCGCGGCGATGATCGAGATCAGCCTCGGCAAGATGGTGCTGCTGGCGCTGATCGCGCTGATCGTGCTTGGCCCGGAAAAACTTCCCGGCGCCGCACGCACCGCCGGCGCACTGCTGCGGCGGCTGCGCAGCGGCTGGGACAACGTGCGTGCCGAAGTCGAGCGCGAGCTGGAAATCGAGGAGATCAAGCGCGCGGCGCGCGCGGCCGCCGCGCGTGCGGAAGCGGCGCAAGCCGACTTCAAGAGCGGCCTGCAGCAGGCGCAGCAGCCGTTTGTCGAGGCGGCCGCGATGATCAACCCGGCCGCGCCTGTGATGACCCGGCTGGATGCCGGTTCTGCCGAACCGGCCGAGGCGGTGCAGGCCGAGCTCGCGCTGGGCGAGCCGGGTCCGCTGCCGCCAGCGCAGGAGCCGCCACATGAGCACGCCTGATTCCGGCGCGCCGGAAGGCGAGGGGTTGCAGGGGCTGTTTTCGCATCTGCTGGAACTGCGCACGCGCCTGCTCCGGGCGGTGGCCACCGTGGTGCTGGTGCTGGTGGCGCTGGTGCCGTTCGCGAACCGGCTTTATTCGGAGCTGGCCGCGCCGCTGGTGGCGCGGTTGCCGCAGGGCGCGCACCTGATCGCCACCGAGGTGACCAGCCCGTTCCTCACGCCGTTGAAACTGGCCTTCTATACGGCCCTTTTCATCAGCATGCCGATGATCCTGTACCAGCTGTGGGCATTTGTCAGCCCGGGCCTGTACAAGCACGAGAAGCGGCTGGCCCGGCCGCTGCTGGTGGCGGCGCTGGTGCTGTTCTACGTTGGCGGCGCGTTTGCCTATTTTGTGGTGCTGCCGGCGGCGTTTCGCTTCCTCACCGCGGTGACGCCGCAGGGGGTGGAGATGATGACCGACATCACCCACTACCTCGACTTCGTGATGCTGATGTTCTTCGCGTTCGGGCTGTGCTTCGAGGTCCCGGTGGCGGTGGTGATACTCGCCGCAGTGGGCGTGGTCGATCTGGCCCGGCTGCGCAGCGGGCGACGTTACGCGATCGTCGGCGCGTTTGCGGTTGCCGCCTTGATCACGCCGCCGGACATCACCTCGATGCTGATGCTGGGTGTTCCGATGTGCCTGCTCTACGAACTCGGCATCCTGGCGGTGCGCTGGCTGGTGAAGCCGGGCTCGCTGCGGCCAGACGCGGGCTGATCTTCGTCACCGCCGGATCACGCACTCTCCGCGGCTCAGTACAGATCGATCGGATCGACATCCAGCGACCAGCGCACCCGCCGCGCTGACGGCAGCGCCACCAGCGCCAGCTGCCACGATCGCAGCATGCCGTGCAGCGCGCTGCGGCTGGCCGCTTCCAGCAGCAGCTGGCCGCGATGCTGGCCCGCGCGCAGCGGCATCGGCGCTGGCATCGGCCCGGCAATCTGCAGCGT
>JAJZGE010000538.1 GCA_021798675.1 Pseudomonadota bacterium
GCAGGCAAGGGCGGCGTCTGGGCGACGGCAACGCCGAGCAGCAGCGTGAAGGCAGCCAGCGGAAACAGGGTGCGGCGGAGAAATTTCATCGTGAGGTTCAGTCCAGTCTTGGAATACCGGGGCGGCGCGGCACCGGCATGCGTGAAGTGCGTATGCAAACCCTGCTCAGTCTACCGCGACCTGCGGCCGCGGCAGACCCATCTGCTCGATCCGGACACTCACCCGGTCGGCGCTTTCGACGTCGTTCAGCGGGCCCACCCGCACGCGGCGGACGCGCTGGCCGTTGACCTGCGCCTCGATCACCTGCACCGGCGCGAAATTCGCTTCGCGCAGGCGGCTGGCCACCCGCTCGGCATTGTCGACATCGGAAAACGCGCCCACCTGCAGATAGATGCCCGGCTGACGTGCTGTGACCACGGGCGGCGGCGGCAGTTCCGCGACTGGCTTGCGCGGATCGATGCCGCGCACTTCGACCAGGCCGGTGCCCTTGGGCCAGATGCCGATCTTCACCGCCGCGGCGTAGGAAAGATCGATCAGCCGGCCCGCCACGAACGGACCGCGATCGTTGACCCGCACGATCACGCTCTTGCCGTTCTGCAGGTTGGTGACGCGCGCGTAGCTCGGCAGCGGCAGCGTCTTGCTGGCGGCGGAGAACGCGTACATGTCGTAGTTTTCCAGGCTGGAGGTCTTGTAGCCGTGGAACTTGTTGCCGTAGAACGAGGCGATGCCGCGCTCGTCGTAGCCGCGCGCGGTGGGCAGCACGCGATAGGTCTTTCCCAGCACCGTGTACGGCGACTTGTTGCCGTAGAGCGAGCGCGGCTCGACCCTGGGCACCGGCTCGGGCAGCTTGCTGATGTCCGGCGGCGGCCCGTCCGGCACGCTGTCGCTGCCGTCGCGGTAACGGCTGGACTGTGGCCGGCTGAGGTCGTCGCGGAAGCGTTCGCGGGTGGCGGGCACGGCGGCACGGCCGTGCCAGGCCGCGTGCGCGGGGCGCGTGCGGCCGCTGCTGCAGGCCGCCAGCAGCAGCACAGCAAGCACCAGCGCCACTGACCGCGCGTACCTCATGGCGCGGCATCCGCCTGCTGCACGCCGGCCGCGATCGCCTTGGCCAGCTGGTCGACCGCCAGTGCGTACAGCGGGCTGCGGTTGTAGCGGGTGATCACGTAGAAGTTCTGGAAGGTGAAGCAGTATTCCGTGCCGTTCGGGCCGTCGAGCGTCTGCAGGCTGGTCGGCTGGGCCGGATCCAGCGCATGCAGCGGCGCGTAGCCCCACGCTTCCAGTTGCTCCAGCGGCCACTGCGGCTGCGCATCCTTGACCGTGATCGGTTTGGCCGCCGCATCCGGCTGCGCCCGCGCCGCCACCGGGCCGCCGCTGACCCAGCCGTGCTGGACGAAGTAATTCGCCACGCTGGCGAAGATGTCCGGCAGCGAATGCTGCAGGTCGACGCGCCCCGCGCCGTCCGCATCCACCGCGAAATCGCGGATGCTCGACGGCATGAACTGGCCCCAGCCCTGCGCGCCGGCGTAGGAGCCGGTGAGCGTATCCAGCGGCCCGGCGAGCCGGTTGTCCGGCAGTTCCAGCAGGGTCTTCAGCTCGCTGCGGAAGAACGCCGCGCGCGGCGGGTAGTACAGGCCCAGCGTGACCAGCGCATCGAGCACCTTGTACTTGCCGGTGTTGCGGCCGTAGAAAGTCTCCACGCCGACGATCGCCACCAGGTACTCCGGCGCCACGCCATACTGCCGGCCGATCTGCTCCAGCATGGCGCGATGGGCCAGATAGAACGCGATGCCGTCGTCGATGCGCTTCTCGGTGAGGAAGATCGGCCGGTAGTCCTTCCAGGGCATGGCCTCGGCCGGACGGCTGATCGCATCGAGAATGCCCTGCTGCTTCTTCGCACCGTCGAGCAACGCGTTGAGCACGACGGGGCTCTTGCCGGTGTCGCGCGCCACTTCGCGCACCAGCGCCGCCTGGCCGGGATGGGTGGCCGCCTGCGCCGGCGCCAGCACGCCCAGCAGCAGGCTCAGCAGGGTGAGCAGACGAACCGGCCGGCGCCGCGTGGAGATGACGATCATGCGGGAATTTCGCTTGCGCTGTGACGGCATGCGCGGAGCCTAGCACGCAGCGGCGGGCGCGCCGGCGCCGCTCATTCGTGCATCTTGCGATTGGCGTGGATCGACATCAGCACGCCGAAGCCGACCAGCAGCGACACCGCCGAGGTACCGCCGTAGCTGATCAGCGGCATCGGCACCCCGACCACCGGCAACATGCCGGCGACCATGCCGCCGTTGACGAACACATAGACGAAGAAGCTCATGCCGATCGCGCCAGCGAGCAGCCGCGAGTAGGTGTCGCGCGCCTCCATCGCGATCCACAGGCAGCGCCCGATGATGAACACGTACAGCGCGATCAGCGCGATCACGCCGACCAGGCCGAACTCCTCGGAGAACACGGCGAAGATGAAATCGGTGGTGTGCTCGGGCAGGAAATCCAGCCGCGACTGCGTGCTGTGCTCCCAGCCCTTGCCGAAGATGCCGCCGGAGCCCACCGCGATCTGCGACTGGATGATGTGCCAGCCGTTGCCGAGCGGGTCGGATTCGGGATTCAGCAGGGTCAGCACACGATCGCGCTGGTACTGGTGCATCACGTGCCAGGCCACCGGCACCATGCCGCCGAGCGCGCCCAGCACCACGCCGATGCGCCACCACGCCATGCCGGAGAGGAACAGCGCGAACGCG
>JAJZGE010000539.1 GCA_021798675.1 Pseudomonadota bacterium
ACCCAGTAGCGCGTACCCGCGGTGGCGAACGACCTGGCGCTCTTGTCCAGCGCGACCTTCACCAGCACGTGGCTGCGGTCGTCGCTCAGGCGGATCTTCTCCACCTTGCCGATCACCACGTCCTTGTACTTCACCGGCGTCTTGCCCTCGGCCAGCCCCTGCGCGCTCTGGAAGCTGATGGTGATCTGCGGACCGGCCTGCAGCCAGGCGTTCACCACCAGCGACAGGCCCACGATCGCGGCCAACGCCGGCACCAGCCAGATCAGCCATGAATTACTGCGCTGCTTGCGCATCACCGGGCGCGGCAGGGCGCCGGGTTGCTCGTCAGTCATCGGAATCTTCCTTGCCGTCCCAGATCAGGCGGGGATCGAAGCACATCGAGGCGAACATGGTCAGCACCACGGTGAGGCCAAAAAACACCACGCCCGGCAACGGCTCCACCAGGCTGAAATAGCCAAAGCGTACCAGCGCGGTGAGCAAGGCCACCACGAACACGTCGAGCATCGACCAGTAGCCGATCAGCTCCACCAGCCGGTACAGCTGCGTGCGTTGCCGCCGTGCCCAGTTGCTGCCGCGGCGGCTGCTGATGAGCAGCGTGCCGAGCGCGAGGAACTTCAGCATCGGCACCACGATGCTGGCGCAGAACACGATCACCGCCAGCCCCGGCGAGCCCTTCACCCACAACTCCACCACGCCGCTGAGGATGGTGTTGTCGTCGATATCGCCCAGGCTGGCGGTACGCATGATCGGCAAGATGTTGGCGGGGATGTACATCAGGAACGCGGCGATCAGCAGCGCCCAGCAGCGCGCATAGGCCGCCGGCTTGCGCCGATGCAGGGTCGAACCGCAGCGCGGGCAGGCCAACGTGCCATCGTCCGCGCCGGTCATGCTGCAAACCTGCCCGCAGACATGGCAGCCGATCAGGCCCAGCTCGGCTGCGCGCGGCCAGGCGCTCATGGCGATTCCTCGCGGGTCTCGTCCCACAACCGGGTCAGGTCCACGCCCGCGAAGATCGTGATCAGCAGCATCAGCGCCGCGTAGGCGTAGATGCCCGGATCGGGCTGCACGTCGAAATACAGGTGCGCCTTGACGATGGATACCAGCGCGCCCAGCACGAACACTTCGCTCATCGTCCACGGGCCGAGCCGGTGCAGGGTCACCATCAGCAGGCGGAAGCCGGGCGCGCGACGGCCGCTGCGCGCATACAGCAGCAACCAGCCCAGCATGAAGATCTTGCAGAGCGGGAACACGAACAGCGTGAGCGCGGCCAGCACCGCCACCACCTGCGAATGATCGGTCCACATGGTGTGGATCACGTCCCACAGCGTGGCGTCCACGTGCTGGCCGTTGAGGCCCAGCGTGACGATCGGCCACAGCGTGGCCTGCGCAAACACCAGCAGCGCGGTGAGGATCAGCGCCAGCAGGGTGTTCGCGCCGAGGCCGCGGCAGCGCTCCAGCACCGCGCCGCAGCGCGCGCACTCGGCCACCTCGCCTTTCGCCAGCGGGCAGCGTCGGTGCACGGTGTCGCAGTGCTCGCAGATCAGCAGCGCTTGCGCGGCCGTTGCGTCGGTCGTGGCATCCGGCGGGGACAGATCCATGCGGTGATTCTCGCAAATCCCATCGCGCCCCGGGGCGGCGCGTTGCGGGCTTGATATGCTGGGCGGCACGCTCCATTTCAATCGCCTTCATCATCTTCCGGACGGAACCCGCCGTGACCGACGCCACCCTCGCCCCCGTCTTCGACGTCACCGAACAGAACTTCGAGGCTGACGTGCTCAATGCCTCGCTGGACACGCCGGTACTGGTGGACTTCTGGGCCACCTGGTGCGGCCCGTGCAAGACCCTGGGCCCGCTGCTGGAACAGCTCGCCGCCGAATACAAGGGCGCGTTCCGTCTCGGCAAGGTGGACGTGGACAAGAACCAGCAGCTCGCGGCGATGTTCGGCATCCGCAGCGTGCCTACCGTGGTGCTGGTGAAGGACGGCCAGATCGCCGACGGCTTCGCCGGTGCGCTGCCGCTGGGCCAGTTACGCGAATTCCTCGAGCGCCACGTGCAACCCCGCGAGGCCGACGACGACGATGTGATCGAAACAGCCGCCGCACCCGCCGAAACGCCGGAAGCGGCGATCAACCGGCTGCAGCAGGCGATCGCCGCCGAGCCGGAGCGCGCCGAACTCAAGCTCGAACTCGCCATGGCGTTGGCGCAGGCCGGCCACAGCGACGCCGCCGCCACCGAACTCGACGCCTTGCCCGCCAACCTCGCCACCGATGCCCGCGCGGTGCGCCTGCGGCACCAGCTCGAACTGGCACGTTCGCTGAAGGACGCCCCCGCGCAAACCGGACTCGAACAACGCATCGCGGCCAATCCCGCCGACTGGGAGGCGCGCGACCTGCTCGGCGTGCGCCTGTTGTTGGGCGACGACCCGGCGGCCGGCCTCGAACAGTTCCTCGCGATTCTCGAAAAGGCCCGCGACTGGAACGACGGCGCCGCAAAGAAGCGCCTGCTCGCCGCCTTCGCCACGCTGGACGACGCCGAACTGGTCGGCCGTTATCGCCGCCGCATGGCCTCGCTGCTGTTCTGATGCCCGCGGCCACGCTGGCCGCCCCTCGATCCATACGCTAAAGTACGGAACGATTCCATCGCTCCGTCTCCCCATGCGTGCCTCCACCTTTCGCCGGCTGCTGAACCTCTGGCCACCTTTCCTGTTCAACAGCATCCGCGTGCAGTCGTTGAG
>JAJZGE010000540.1 GCA_021798675.1 Pseudomonadota bacterium
CACGGGACTGACGAAGTCGATGGCCTTGGTATGCTCGCGCGCCTCGTCGAAATGCTTGAGCGTGGTCTCGCTCATGTAGCGCTTCGGGATGTCCCACGCCTTGCGCGCCGGCACTATCTCCGAGAGTGTCAGGTCGGGCATGCCGGCAGCCGGCAGATGCAGCTTCACCACCTTGCTCAGCACATCGCCGCCGTCGCGGCCGTGATAGTTGTAGTCGTGGTGCACGTCCAGCACGGCTTGCACGTAGTAGTCGCCCGCCGGCAAGCGCGACCAGGGCTGCGGGAACGCGATCTCGTCGGCATCCACGTCCACCGCCTGGCCCGGTGCCAACCGGCTGACCTCGCGCGCCGCCACAGCGGTCTGCGTGGGGAAGAACGGGCTGGTATCCACCGCCTCCACCTTGCCGTCGCCGCCGTGCTCCTTCGCCCCCGCCTCGGCGTCCTTGGCGGCGATCGCGAACAGCAGCAGGCGCCCCGACTCCGGCCGTGCCACGGCGCTGCCCAGCTGCACGTGGAAGAAGCTTGGTGCCGGTGCGACCGGCGCGCTGTCGCGCGCAGGCGCGACGGCGGAAAACAGCAGCCCGCAGCCCAACAGTGCGGCGGTGAGATGACGATGGCGCATGGCAATCCCCTCGGTTGACGGTGTGGCCCCGCCCCCAACGCGGCAACGTGGCCGGTGCATGCGTCCCCTCCCGCGCGGGAGGGGCCGGAACTCAGCTCTTCTTCCCGGCAGCCTTCACAGGCACCGGACGCAGGTCCTGGAAGTCGAAGCTGAAATCGGTCAGCGGCGACACCGGATGCATGCGCAGGGAGCGCACGTGGCCGTCGTCGTCCAGCGCGAAGTTGACGAAGGCGTCCGCGTCGAGCGAGCGGTCGTCCCAGCGCACGATGAAGGTATCGTGCTGCCACGGCGTCATCGTGCCGACCAGTTGCCTGGTGTGGCTGAAACGCAGGCGCAGCTTGCCGCCTTCGTCGCTGACGACGATGTCGCCGTACCATGGGTCGCGGTAGGTGCCGGCGTAGCCGGACAACGGCAGCGAGGGCTTGCTGTTCTTGTCGCGCGCGGCTTCGTGCTCGGCCCAGCTGTGGTCGGCGTCGGCCTCGCCTTTCTTCACCGCCTTGTCGTACACCGCCACCCAGTCGGTCTTGTGCGCCGGATTGAGGTAGGCGTCGAGCACCCGGTAGGTGACCGCGTTGAACGCCGCACCGGACTGCATGTTGGTCAGCACCACCACGCCGAGATGCAGCTTCGGCACCATCGTCACGCGCGTGACGAAGCCCGGCCAGCCGCCGGTGTGCCAAACCAGTTTCTGGCCCTGGTAGGTGCTGAGGAACCAGCCCTCGCCGTAGCCATAGAACTCCGGCACCAGCGGCGCCATCTCGGGAATCGGCGGCTTGCCGATCGGGATCGGCGTGAGCATCGACCACATCGCCCGGTGGCTCTTCTCGGAGAACAGCCGCTTGCCGTCCGGCAGCATGCCGCCGGCAAGCTGCACGTTCATCCACTTGGCGAGGTCGTCGACGCTGGCATAGATGCCGCCGGCGCCGGGGTCGTTGAGCCAGGCCATCGGCGGCACCGGCTTCACGTCCTTGAAGTTGTAGGGCGCGTGGCCGGTGGCCACGTCCATGCCGGGCTTCAGGTAGGTGCAGTCGATCAGCGACTCGTCCATGCCGACCGGCTTGAAGATGTGCTCGCGCACGAAGTCGGCGTAGCTCTGGCCGGAGACCTTCTCGATGACCTCCGTCGCCACCGCGAACAGGATGTTGTCGTAGGCGTAATGGGCGCGGAAGCTGTTCTTGATCGGCACCCTGGCGAGGCGCTTCACCACGTCCGCGGTGGTGTAGCTGGTCGGCGGCCAGTACAGCAGGTCGCCCGCGCCGAGGCTGAGGCCGCTGCGGTGCGCCAGCAGGTCGCGCACGCGCATCTCGTGCGTCACGTAGGGATCGCTCATGCGGAACCCGGGCAGGTAGTCGATCACCCGCGCGTCCATGTCCAGCTTGCCCTCGTCGGCCAGCATCTGCAGCGCCGCGGCGGTGAACGCCTTGGTGTTGGAGGCGATCGCGAACAGCGTGTGCGCGTCCACCTTCGCCGGCCGGCCCAGCTCGCGCACGCCGAAGCCCTTGGCCAGCACCACCTTGCCGTCCTTGACGATGGCCACCGCGATGCCCGGCACCTTGAAGGTCTTCAGGGTGTCGGCCATGTAGGCGTCGAAGTCCTGCAACTGGGCCGGCAAGGCCGCCTGCCTGCCCGCGACAGGCGCAGGCACTGGCGACGACGCGGGTGCCGCCTGCGCCGATGCCGCGCCTGCAAGGGCGAGCAACGCGGTACATACCGCCATGCGCAGGGAAAGGGGACGCTGGGACATTGCCGACTCCGGTGAGGTGAACCGGGCCACTATCGCCACAAAGCCGCGGCAAGGCCAGCGCTGGAAGTCACGCCTGCCATCCGGCAAGCTTCCCGCTTTCCGAAACGCGGATGGTACGAGCTGCATGGAATCCCTGCCCCTCTGGATGGCCCGACATGCCCTGAGCTTGTGGGGCATCGTGCTGATCCTCGCCTTGCTCGCCGGCGACCTGCTCTGGCGCCTCGCGCGCCGTGACCGGCTGGCCGCCACCGGCAAGCCCGGCTATCTCGCGCTGCGGCCGCGTACCGCCGCGGTCCTGCTGGCGCTGTTCGGCGCGCTGTTCGCCCTGCTGCTCTGGGCCGTGCGGGCAAGGACCGCGCTGGTC
>JAJZGE010000541.1 GCA_021798675.1 Pseudomonadota bacterium
CGCCGCGGATCATGTCGTCCACGTTCCAGGCGTGCGCGGGGTTGTAGTACACGCCAATCTGCACGCCCTTCCAGTTCACCTGCTTCACCGCGTAGCGCGCGGACAGGTAAGCGAAGAACGGCAGCATCGGCTGGGTCTTGCCGTCCCGGGTCATGGTGTAATGAAAATAACGGCGCCCGTTGGCCGTCCATTCCCTTTGCAGATAACCCGGCGCCACCGCGATCTGGTCGGCGGCGGTGGAGACGGTGGTGTCGAAGCTGATCCAGTCGGCGTCGTTGCTGATGTAGGTATTCGCGCGCGCCTTCGGGTCGCCGAGCTTCGGCATACGCAACACCGTCGCGCTCAGTCCGTACTTGCGGCGGTCGTTGCGGTCGGTGATCTGCAGCTGGCTCTGGTAGCCGAACTGCGGCATCACCTGGTTGTTGAAGAAGGTGCCATTGGCGGCCAGGAAGGTGCCTTCGGGGCTGTTGGTGAAACCCTTCGGCGCGTACGCCAGCGCGAAGTCGAACGTCATCGAGGCGCCGGGCGCCAGTGGCGTTTTCAGCCGGTAGACGGTGAAGCCCAGCGCCTTGTCCGCGCTCAACGTGGTGTGCGGTGCAAAGTTCAGCGAGGTCAGCGTGAAGTCGGTATCGAAGTTCACGTACAGCTCGCTGATCGGCATGCGGTGCTTGTTGACCAGCGTGTACTGGCCACGGATGTCCAGCCGTCGATGGTACGGGTGGATGTCCACCGCGGCCTGCACCGCGGTGATGCGCGGCTGCGGCAGGTCCTTGTACTGCGCAAATTTCTTCTCGTAGTCGGCGCGTTGCTGCAGCTTCACCGTGCTGCTCTCGTAATGATTGAGCACGTGAGTGTTGTAGTAGATCCATGCGCCACTGCCGGTGAACGCCAGCAGCGCCAGCATCAGCGCGATGCGCAGCGGCATGTGCAGGCGCGCGCGCGCCTCGCGCAGGCGGTGGCGCCATGCGTGGTCGGTGCCGCGCACCCAGAACAGCGCCGCCAGCACCAGCAGCGCCACGGCCAGACACGCCCAGTACGCATCGAACCACAGCACGCCGGCGAGGTAGCTGCCGTAGCCGTTCATGTCCGAATACGGCGCGCCCGGCGTGGTGGCGTAGTTGTAGATGTGCTGCTCCCAGTGCAGCAGGTCGAAGCCGATCACGCTGACGACCAGCCACACGATGGTCAGCAGGTAGCCGATGAACTTGTTGTTCGACAGCACCTGCAGGAACAGCGCCAGCACCGCCAGCAGCACGAACGGCACCGCCTGCAGCGCCAGCGTTTCCGCGTACAGCCCCAGCTCGAGATGGGTGTAACCATGCACCAGCTGCCAGCCGATGCCGAACAATGCGCCGGCCAGCAGAAACGCCGCGATCACCGCCAGCAGCGCGCCCAGTTTCGCCACCAGCGGCACCCAGTCGGGCAGCGGAAACGCGTCAGTGACCTCGGCCGAGCGCTGGCTGCGCTCGCGCCACACCAGCTCGCCCGCGTAGAACGTGACGATGATGTACAGCAGCCACTGGAAGCCGCCGCGCACTGCCTGCAGCACCTGGTGCGTCACCGGCCAGGTGGCGGTGCCGTAGATGCGGTCCGACAGCGCCAGCGCGCCGGCCAGGTTGGCCAGCCCCAGCGCCAGCATGATCAGGAACGGCACCCCGCGCAGCACGCCCAGCGTGTCGAACGCGAACTGCCGGCGCAGCTGCAGCCAGTGCGCGCGCAGGTCGTCGGCCAGCTGCACCCCGGGCAGCGTCAGCGCCGCCGGGCTGGCCGGCGGGCGCAGCAGCGGCGGCTCGGCGCGCGGCTTGCGTCGTGGCAGCTGCAGGCCCTCGCGATTTGGCCGGAACAGCAGCAGCGTGGCGGCCAGCAGGCCCACGCTGACGGCGCTCCACAGCAGCCGGTTGAACAGCAGTACGCCGCTCAGCGCGGGCAGCTGGTGGTTGGCCTGATACGCCGACCAGTAGCGCGTCACCAGCGCCAGCGTGCGGCCGCCGAACGGGTCGAGCATGGCGGCGGCGTAGTGGTTGTTGACGTCGCGGGTGAGCAGGCCGACCACGCTTTGCAGCACGAAGAAGGCGATCAGCCCGAGATACGTGACCAGCAGCGAGCGGCTCAGCGTGGCCAGCAGAAACAGCAGCGCGGCGATGAACAGCAGGTCCGGCAGCACCATCACGCCGAAGCCCCAGGCGTAACCGTGCCAGTCCGGCGGGCCCAGCCGCGCGGCGTCGATCCACGGCATCAGGCCGCCCAGCGCGATGCCCAGCGCACACACCAGCATCACCGCCAGCGCGGCCAGGTAGCCGGCGGCGAAGCGGCCACCGAGGTAGGCGCCACGGCTCACGGGGGTGGTGAACACCAGCTCGGCCGTGCGCTGGTCGAAGTCGCGCAGCGCTGCCCCGGCCACGAACACCGTGACCAGAAACGTGCTGAGCACGGTCAGCACGCCGAGCAGCCGCGCGATCACCAGCGGCGCATTGCGCAGCACGTTGCCGCTGGCGCCGCCCAGGCTCACCGCGTCGGTGCTGACCAGCGCGAACGCGAGCGCGCCGAACATCGCGGCAATGATCCAGAACAGAGGCGCGCGCAGCTGCTGGCGCCACTCGAAGCGGAGGATCTCGAAGAAGCTGGACTTGCGGAACATGGGTGATCCTGTGTGGCGTGTAGGAGCGCACCCTGTGCGCGATGGCTCTGGTGTCGATCGGAGCGAAGAGCCATCGCGCACAGGGTGCGCT
>JAJZGE010000542.1 GCA_021798675.1 Pseudomonadota bacterium
CGGCAGCGGCCTGCTCGCGGGGTGCCAGGCCACGCTGTTCGGCGGCCTCAACGCGATCAGCGGCCATGCCGACGTGGTGACCCGCCGCGACGTGGTGTTCGACGCCGGGCGCCGGCTGGCGCTGGACGTGTACCGTCCGCGCGAGGGGCGCAACCTGCCGCTGGTGGTGTTCTTCTACGGCGGCAGCTGGAAATCCGGCAAGCGCCAGTGGTACCGCTGGGCCGGCGAGGTGCTGGCGCAGCGCGGACTGCTGGTGGTGATTCCCGACTACCGCAAGTGGCCGGCGGTGAAGCTGGACGGCTTCATGGGCGACGCCGCGCGCGCGGTGGCGTGGGCGCACGCGCACGCAGCGGAATACGGCGGCAACTCCGACGATGTGTTCGTGATGGGTCACTCGGCCGGCGCGCACATCGGCGCGCTGCTGGCCACCGACGCGCACTGGCTGCAGAAGGTCGGGATGCAGCCGCGCCAGCTGGCCGGCTTCATCGGGCTGGCCGGGCCATACGACTTCCTGCCGCTGACGGACCCGGACTTCATCGACATGGTCGGCAGCACGCACGCCGAGCAGCTGCGCTCGCAGCCGGTGCATTACGTCAACGGCGACGAGCCGCCGATGCTGCTGATGCAGGGCACCACCGACAAGATCGTGTGGCCGCACAACGCGCAGTCGCTGGCGCGTGCGCTGCAGGCGCAGCACGAACCGGTCGCGCTGCGGATGCTGCCGGGCATCGGCCACTTCGCGATCCTGTTTGCGCTGTCGCGGCCGCTGCGCGGCAAGGGTCCGGTGCTGCAAGACACCGTGCAGTTCATCCGCGCGCATCGCGCCGCATCAATGCGTGCTGACGTTGCGCCGGTCAGCGCCGCTGCGGCGCGATCGCCGCGGTGATCGCCTTGATCACCCACTGGCGGAACCACGCGTGCGCGCGGTCGTCGTGCTTGGACTGGTGCCAGTAGGCGAAGATCGGAAACGCCTTCAGCCGGATCGGCAGCGGCTGCACCGCCAGCGGCAGCAGGCCGGCGAGGTGGTTGGCGTACGAGCGCGGCACGGTCAGCAGCAGCTCGGTGCCGGCGGCAATTTCGCCGGCCGCGAAATAGTGCTGGCAGACCAGCCGCACCTGCCGGAACATGCCGTTCTGCCCGAGCAGCGTATCCAGCGCGTTGGCCTCGCCCAGCGGCGACACGGCCACGTGGCGCGCACCGAGGTAGTCGGCTCGGCGCAGCTGCGCGGCGCACGGATGCCCGGCGCGCATCACCACCACCAGCGATTCGTCCAGCAGGTGCTGGCGCAGGATGCGCGCGCCGGCGCGCAGCGGGCGGTCGATCACCAGATCGATCGAGCCGGCGCCCAGCGCGCGCTCCACCTCGTCCGCCGCGATGCGCCGGCTGGCCACGCGCAGCTGCGGCGCATGCTCGCCGATGCGCGCCAGCAGCGTCGGCAGCGCGATCGATTCGAGGATGTCGCGCAGGCCGATGCTGAACTCCATCTCCAGCTGCGCCGCGTCGAAATGCGGCTGCGCGTGCGCGCTGGCGTGCAGGCCCTTCAGGTGCAGCTGCACCGCGGGCATCATCGTGCGCACCTTCTCGGTCGGCAGCAGCCGGTTGCCCTGGCGCACGAACAGCGGATCGCCGAGCTGGTCGCGCAGGCGCTGCAGCGCGTGGGTGACCGCCGGCTGGGTCAGGTGCAGCACGCGCGCCGCCGCGCTGACGCCGCCGTGACTGTAGATCGCGTCGAGCACGCGAAACAGGTTCAGGTCGATACGGCTGTCGCTGCGCTCCATCGGGTGCTCCTGGCGGGGGACAGGGTCGCAAGGTTATCAGCCAGGCTGATAGGCAGTCATAAGACATATTCATTTCAATAATCACACGGCCGGGGCGTAGGCTGCCGCAAAGCCAAGGAGAAACGCCCATGGACTTCGCCCCTTCCGCACGTACCCAGGCCCTGATCGGGCGCCTCGAGCGCTTCATGCACGACGAGGTGCTGCCGGCCGAGGGCGCGTATGCCGCGCAGCTCAGCGGCAGCGGCGACCACCGCCAGTGGCGCCAGCCGGCGGTGATGGAGACGCTCAAGGCGAAGGCCCGCGCGGCCGGGCTGTGGAACCTGTTTTTACCCGATGCCGAGCACGGCGCCGGGCTGGGCAATCTCGAGTACGCGCCGCTGGCCGAGATCATGGGCCACTCGTTCATCGCGCCAGAGGTGTTCAACTGCAGCGCGCCGGACACCGGCAACATGGAGGTGCTGCACCGCTACGGCTCGGCCGCGCAGAAGGCGCAATGGCTGGCGCCGCTGCTGGCCGGCGAGATCCGCTCCGGCTTCGGCATGACCGAGCCCGAGGTGGCCTCGTCCGACGCCACCAACATGCAGGCCAGCGCCATCATCGAGGGCGACCAGGTGGTGTTGAACGGGCGCAAGTGGTGGACCACCGGCGCCGGCCATCCGCACTGCCGCGTGGTGATCTTCATGGGCGTGTCCGATCCGCACGCCGCGCCGCACGCGCGCCATGCGATGGTGCTGTGCCCGCTCGACGCGCCGGGGGTGCGGGTCGAGCGCATGCTGCCGGTGTTCCACGACCTGCACGAACCCAGCGGCCACGGCGAGCTCAGCTTCCGCGACGTGCGGCTGCCACGCGAGAACGTGATCCTCGGCCCCGGCCGCGGCTTCGAGATCGCACAGGGCCGGCTGGGGCCGGGGCGCATCCACCACTGCATGCGTGCGCTCGGTGCGGCGGAAC
>JAJZGE010000543.1 GCA_021798675.1 Pseudomonadota bacterium
GCCCGATGCGATCCGCGAGGCCGCGCTGGTGCGCTTCCGCCCGATCACCATGACCACGCTGGTGGCGATGGGCGCGGCGCTGCCGCTGGCGATCGGCTTCGGCATCGGTTCGGAGATGCGCCAGCCGCTCGGCATCGCCATCGTCGGCGGCCTGCTGGTATCGCAGCTGCTGACCCTGCTGAGCACGCCGGCGATCTACCTGTGGAATTACGACCGCAAGATCCGCAAGGCCGGCCGCATCGAACGCCGCGCCGCACGCAAGGCCGCGAAGGCGGAGAAAAAGCGACTGAAGGCGCTGGACAAGCCGCAGCCGGCAGCCGGCTGAGCCATGCCGCAGGGCCGTCGCGCCATCAGCCCGCGCCGCGACCGCTGCGTTCCAGCACCTGCCGCAATTGCCGATAGGCGGCCTCGCGCTTGATCGGCGTGCGCTGTGCGAGGTTGTGCAGCTTCCAGCGCACGGCGGGCAGGTTCGCCGCCTGCGGCAGTCCGATTAGCTGGAAATCAGGCTGCTCCTGTTCCACCGAGAGCAGGAAAGCACGGCTTCGTTCGTCGAGCAGTTCAGTCATCCGCGCGAGCAAGCGCCGACGAACATCCAGCAGCGCTTCCACCGTCGTGGGCTGCGCCGTCATGCCCCGGAATTGCCTTTCGAACGGCACGGCCAGATCCGGTATGCCCGGCGCCAGCAGCTCGGCCGCCGGCTTCGGGCTGCAGGTCAGATAGACCAGAAACGTCCGCCACAGCCGGTCATCGATGCCGCTGGTATCGAGCAAGGCGCCGATATCGAACAGATCGCGCGGATGCTGGCGCGACAACGCCGCCGCCAATTTGCCGGCGTACAAGTCGGCGAAGTCCAGCACCTGCAGCGTGGCAAATCCATACGCACGCTGCACGCCCGGCTGCACCGACATCATGCGGGTCGGATGCACGCTGCCGCGCATCACCGGCGTGGTCTCGATCTGGATGCTGGTGCGACCGCGCATGGCGATCAGTCGGGTGAAGCCTTCGGTGCCCGCGCTGGCCGAGGTGCGGAGATTGAGCCGCAGCGGCGGCGCGGCCAGCGCAACAGCCATATCGTGCAGGGCGGCTGCAATCTCGCGGCTGTCGGTGGCAAAGTCCTGTAGCGGCAGCCATGTCAGGTCGATGTCCACCGACAGCCGCGGCAGATCATGCTCGAACAGGTTGATCGCGGTACCGCCCTTCAGTGCAAAACGTGGCTCCCTCGCCACCGTCGGCAACACGTCCACCAGCAGCTGCACGCTCTCGCGGTAACGTTTATCCCAGCTGTTCATCGAGATCCGCCGGCAGGGTGATCAGATATTTGGGGTGCAGCCGACCGCCGCGGATCAGCACGCGCTTGCCCTGACCCAGATCCACGCCGGCGAGGTCAAGCTGCTTGAACCACGCATGGCCGTGCCGCTCGGCCAGCGCCAGAAACAGGCGCTTGACCTTGACGCTGCGGCACGTACGCAGCAGGCTGCTCAGCAGTGCCGGACGCAACCCGGCCAGCCCCTGCAAAACCGCATCCGCTTCCGCGATCGAGACCCTGGCGGGCGCATCCCCCAGCATTTCGAAGATCGCCCGTTCGGCCATCGACACCACCATGGGGCAGGCCGGCAGCTCGCCGATCATGCGCTCCAGCCCCTGTGCGTAGAGCGTGTCCGCACTGGCCTGTGCGGCATCCTCCAGCGGCGTGAAGCCAAGCATCGTCCCGGCGCGCAATTCGAGCCGTTCATCCAGCCCCAGCTTGTTCACCCAGCCGGGAAGGCGGCCCGAACCGAACAGGGTGATGGTTGCTGCGTCGAAGCGCAGGTAATGATCCAGGCCGCGCCACGTCATCGCGTAGCGTCCCCCCACGTGCATGGGCAAGCCTTCCAGCTGCTGCAGCGAAAACACCACGCCCTGCCATGATCGATGACTGCCGCGTCGGCAATACACGCCATGCGCTGGCGAGTCCAGCCAGCCGCTGGCCACATAACGTGCCAGCAAGCTGCGCGAATAGCCCTGCGCGACAAGCCAGCGTGTCGACACCAGCCAGCCGTCGCCCAACCTGCCCAGCAAATGGCTCAACTTTGTCTGCTTATGTTCACTCATGATGAGCAAATTATAGAAACGTCAAACCAAGAGCAAATCAAACAGCTGGTTCAAGTTCGATATTCCACAAAAATGCTCATTTCTGATGAGCTTTTGGATTAAATGTCAAACCGCCACGCTCCACCCCTGTCCGCCTGCATCCGCCGCCGCGCGCTTGAAAAAGGGAAACAAAGCGGACAGACTGGCCGCAGATTATCCCAGATCGAGAACGCACTTCATGGAAGACATCCGCCACCTGCTGGCCAGCCTGCATGGTCGTTACACGCAGAAGGAACTCGCCAATCTGCTCGGCGTCAACGCGCGCACCGTGCGGCGCTGGCAGCTGGGTGAAACCGAGCCGCCGGCCTATCACGTCGACGCTATCCGCCAGCGCCTGCTGCCGCTGGAGCCACCGGCTGGAAAAGGCGACGCCGCCTTCACCTTCATCGACCTGTTCGCCGGCATCGGCGGCATCCGCATCGGCTTCGAGGCGCACGGCGGGCGCTGCGTGTTCACCAGCGAATGGAACCCGTACGCGCAGAAGACCTATCTGGCCAACTTCCCCGATGCCGCGCACGCGTTCGCCGGTGATATCACCACGGTGGACGAGCGCGACATCCCCGACCATGACGTGCTGCTGGCCGGCTTTCCGTGCCAG
>JAJZGE010000544.1 GCA_021798675.1 Pseudomonadota bacterium
GGCGCCGATATTGCGCCCGTTGCCGCCCTGCAGCGCGACGGGGTGACGCGGGATCGGCACGGACACCACCGCCACGGCACCCGCCTTGCCTTCCGGCGAAGCGATGGTCGGGTCGATGTTGTGCGGCTTCACCTTGGTGGCCGGCAGCGGCGCAATGGCGTGGCTGGAGCCGTTGAATGCCTCGATCATCGATTCGGAGAGCACCTTGTACTTGCCCGCATTGACCACCGAGACGGCGTACATCACCACGAAGAAGGCCAGCAGCAGCGTGATCAGGTCCGCGTAGGGGATGGCCCAGGCTTCGTGGTTCAGGTGCTCTTCGTGCTTGTGCTTGCGGCTCACGACACGTAGCCCTGCAGGCGCGCCTCGATCTGGCGCGGATTGTCGCCCTGGGCGATCGACACCAGCCCCTCGATCAGGATCTCGTGCATCCGGGTCTGCTTGTGGACCATGCTTTTCAGTCGCGCCGCCATCGGCAGCATGAACAGGTTGGCCAGGCCCACGCCATAGATGGTGGACACGAAGGCGGCGGCGATGCCGTGGCCCAGCTTGCTGGGGTCGGCCAGGTTCTGCATCACCGCCATCAGCCCCATCACCGCGCCGAGAATGCCCATGGTGGGCGAGAAGATGCCCGCGCTTTCGAACACCTTGGCGCCCGCCAGGTCGATCGCCTCGCGGGTTTCCAGCTCGACCTCCATCACGCTGCGGATCGCCTCCGGTTCGCCACCGTCGACCAGCAGCTGCAGGCCCTTGCTGATGAACGGATCGGACTCGGCTTCGATCTGCGGCTCCAGCCCCAGCAGGCCCTGCCGGCGCGAGATCTCGCTCCAGCCCACCACCCGGCTGATCAGGTCGGCGGGGCGGTGCTGCGGCGGCCGGTAGACCATCTTCACCATCTTCAGGGCGTGCTTGAGCACGCCGCCGTGGTTCTGCAGCAACAGCGCCGAGGTGGTGCCGAAAATCACGATCACGAACGCGCCGTCGTTCCACAGCGCGTCGACGGTGGATCCCTTGAGGATGGTGCCGATGATGAGCACCAGGAAGGCCAGTACCGTGCCGATGATGCTGATCAGATCCATGAGCAGACTCTCAACCGGTCTGTGCCAGGGGAACGACGGATTTCGCGGCACGTTCGGCCAGGCCGGCCAGGTCCATCACCAGCGCCAGCCGGCCGTCGCCGGTGACGGTGGCGCCGGCCACACCGGGCACGCCGGCGAACAGGTGGCCGAGCGGCTTGACGATGACGTCTTCGCGGCCGAGCACCTCGTGTACCAGGCTGCCCAGCCGCTGGTGGCCGATGTGCAGCACGGCCACGTGACGCGTCGTTTCCGCTGCCACACCGGCCCAGGCGACCATGTCCACCAGCGGCAGCGCACGGCCGCGGTGGCGCGCCACCAGGCGGCCGTCCAGCAGGCTGTCCTGGCCCGGGTCCAGCTCGAAAACCTCTTCGACGTTGCCCAGCGGCAAGGCCAGCAGGCGGTTGCCCACGCGCACCATCAGCACGCGCACCACCGCCAGCGTCAGCGGCACGGCCAGCTCCAGCTCGCTGCCGTGGCCCAGGCGCGAATGCACCGCGAGCGTGCCGCCCAGCTCGGTGATGCGGGTCTTCACCACGTCCATGCCCACGCCGCGGCCGGAAATGTCCGACACGGTGGCGGCGGTGGAGAAGCCGGGGCGGAAGATCAGCTCGTAGCACTCGGTTTCGGACAACCGCGCGGCCTGCGCCGCGTCGATCACGCCCTTCTCCACCGCCTTGCGCTTGAGGATCTCCGGGTCCATGCCGCGGCCGTCGTCGGACACGGTGATGACGATGCGCTCGCCCCGCTGGCTGGCCGCCAGCACCACGCGGCCCTTGCGCGGTTTGCCGGCGCGCTCGCGGTCGGCCGGCTGCTCCACGCCGTGGTCCAGCGCGTTGCGCAAAAGGTGGATCAGCGGATCGGCCAGTGCTTCGACCAGGCTGCGGTCGAGGTCGGTGCCCTCGCCTTCCAGCACCAGCTCGACCTCCTTGCCCAACTGGCGGGCAAGGTCGCGCACGATGCGCGGGAAGCGCTGGAACAGGCGCCCCACCGGCTGCATGCGCATGCCCATCACCGCGCCCTGCAACTCGTCAGTGATGCGATCCAGCTCGCCGGCGGCAGCGGCCAGTGCTTCACTGCCCTGGCGCGCAGCGAGGCTGAGCAGGCGGTTGCGCGCCAGCACCAGTTCGCCGGCGTGGTTGACCAGCAGGTCCAGCCGCGAAGTGTCCACGCGCACCGTGGTCTCGGCGGCGGGCGCCGAAGCGGCCGGTCGCGGAGCGGGCGCCGCGGCCGGCGCAGGAGCAGCAACCGGCGCAGGTGGCGGCGCGGTGGTGTCGGGCTGGCCGGCCTTGCCGTGCAGCGTGTCCAGCAGCGCCTCGAATTCGTCGTCGTCGATGGTTCCGGCGGAGGCGGAGGCGGGCGCCGTGGCGACCGGTACCGCAGCTGGCTCGATGGTGCCCGGCGCAGCGGTGCCGTAGAGGCTGTCGAGCAACGCTTCGAACTCGCTATCGTCGATGGCACCGCCGCCCGCGTCGGCAGCCGGCGCCACCACCGGAAGCGGCGCGGGCGCAGGGGCTACGGGAGCGGCCCCGCCGCGTGGCAACAGCGCCTTGAGCAGTTCGGGGGGCGGCATCGCCAGCGGCTCGCCGGCGGCCAGCGCGGCCATCATCTCGACCAGCCGGTCCAGCGTCTGCAGCAGCGCA
>JAJZGE010000545.1 GCA_021798675.1 Pseudomonadota bacterium
CCATTCGCCAGTACCCCGCGCGGCGGTGCCCGGTTACCCTGCACGCCCCTGACGCGAACCAGGCTCGCCTCACCGCGCTCATCCCCACCACAGGACTTCATCCATGGGCCACCTGATCAAGCTCGAGAGCAGCACCACCATCGACGCCTACCTCGCCGAACCAGCCGGTCCCGCGAAGGGCGGCGTGGTGGTGATCCAGGAAATCTTCGGCGTCAACAGCCATATCCGCGACGTGGCCGATCGCGTGGCCGCGGCCGGCTATACCGCCATCGCACCGGCGGTGTTCGACTCGGTCGAGCCGGGCGTCGAGCTGGGCTACGACCAGCAAGGCATGACGCGCGGCCTCGCGCTGATGAACCAGGTCGGCTTCGACCGCCCGCTGCAGGACATCGCCGCCGCCGCCAGGCGCATCGCCGCCGCCGGCAGGATCGCCACGGTGGGTTTCTGCTGGGGCGGCACGCTGGCATATGCGGCGGCGATCCGGCTCGGCCTGCCTGGCGTCAGCTACTACGGCGGCGGCAACACCCGCTTCGTGAACGAGCAGGCCCGCGCGCCGCTGATGTTCCATTACGGCGAGCTGGACGACCACATCAGCGCCGAGGATCGCGCCAAGGTGCACGCGGCCAATCCGGACGCGCCGCTGTACGTCTATCCCGCCGGCCACGGCTTCAACTGCGACCAGCGCGGCAGCTTCGACGCCGACAGCGCGCGGCTGGCGTGGCAGCGCACGCTGGGCTTTTTCGCCAGCCAGCTGGGCTGAATCGAGCTGACCCGGTGCCGCGGCGGGAGATCCATGCCGCCGCGGCAGATCAGTAGACTGTCGTCTTTGCAGCGGCGGAATCCACGCATGGGCCAGCACATCGCCATTCCCACCACGCGCACCCAGTGCATCGGCGCCTACCTGGCCGAGCCGGCCGGTACACCCAAGGGCGGCCTGGTGGTGATCCAGGAGATCTTCGGCGTCAACGCGCACATGCGCCGCGTGGCCGACTGCTTCGCCGAGTGCGGCTACACCGCGATCGCACCGTGCTTCTTCGATCACCTGGAAACCGGGGTGGAGCTGGACTACGACGAGGCCGGCTTCGCGCGCGGCCGCGCGCTGGCCGGCGAACTGGGGCTGGAGCGCGCGCTGGAAGACGTCGCCAGCGCGGCGCAGGCGATCGCGTCAGCGGGGAAGATCGGCACCGTCGGCTACTGCTGGGGCGGCACCGTGGCGCTGCT
The DNA here is from genome assembly GCA_021798675.1 of Pseudomonadota bacterium. The sequence goes on from JAJZGE010000545.1 coordinate 1,222, forward strand.
GGCGGCGCTGCGGCTGGGCCTGCCATCGGTGAGCTATTACGGCGCGCGCAACCTGCCGTTCCTGCACGAGCCGCCGCGGGCGCCGCTGATGTTCCACTTCGGCGAGCTGGACAAGCATATCCCGCCGGAGATGGTGGCCAGGCATCGCGAACTGCTGCCGCAGATGCCCGTCTTCACCTACCCGGCCGACCACGGCTTCAATCGCGACGTCGGCGCGCAGTACCACAAGGCCAGCGCGGAGCTGGCGCAGCAGCGCACGCTGGCGTTCTTCGCGCAGCATCTGGCCAGCGCATGAGCCGGGGCGATTTCTGCCTCGATCCGCGGCTGGCCGCTGACAGCTGCGCAGTCGCCACGCTGCCGCTGTGCGAGGTGCGGCTGATGCACGATGCGCGCTACCCGTGGCTGATCCTGGTGCCGCGGCAGGCCGGCCTGGTCGAGGTCAGCGACCTCACCGCCGCCGAGCAGACCCGGCTGTGGCAAGAGGTGACTCAGGCCGGTACCGCGCTGCGTGCAGTGGCCCCGTGCGACAAGCTCAATCTCGGCGCGCTGGGCAATATCGTGCGCCAGCTGCACGTGCACGTGATCGCACGCTGCATCGGCGATGCTGCGTGGCCCGGCCCGGTGTGGGGCCATGGCGCAGCGCTGGCCTATGCCGAAACGGAGCTGGCGGCGCGCCGGGACGCGCTGCGCCGGGCCCTGCTGCAGCCGGGAGCGTAGGTCGCCGATGGCACCGCCGCTGCAGTTCGAGCCGGTGGCCGAGGATGCCTTGCTGCTGCGTTTCGGCGAGCGCATTGACGTCGGCCTGAATGATCGCGTGCATGCCGCCGCGGCCTGCCTGCGCCAGCGCCTGCCGGAGCTCGAATGCGTGCCCGCCTATGCCAGCCTGCTGCTGCGCTTCGACCCGCTGGCGTGGCGCGGGCCGCACGGCGAGCCGGGCCATCGGCGCCTGCAGGGGGCCGTGGTGGCTGCGCTGGACGGCCACGCAGCGCCGACGGACACCCCGCGTGAAGTGCACGTTCCGGTGTGCTACGGCGGCGACGGCGGCCCCGATCTGGATGAGGTGGCTGCGCACTGCGGAATGTCGCGCGACGAGGTGATCGCCCGCCACACCGCCGCCGCCTACCGCGTGGCCATGCTCGGTTTCGCGCCGGGTTTCCCCTACCTGCTCGGGCTGGACCCGCGGCTGGCGATGCCGCGCCGCGCCGACCCACGTCAGCGCGTGCCGGCCGGCAGCGTGGCGATCGGCGGCCACCAGACCGGCATCTATCCCGACGCGCTGCCGGGCGGCTGGCAGCTGCTCGGTCGCACCCCGCTGCGGCTGTTCGATGTGCGCCGCGCGGCGCCGGCGCTGCTCGCCCCCGGCGACCGCGTGCGCTTCGTGGCGATCGACGCCGACGCCTTCGCGGCGCTGGCTGCCGAGCGCGACGCATGAGCGTGCACGTACTCAGGCCGGGCCTGCTGAGCAGCCTGCAGGACGCCGGGCGCCCCGGCCACGCCG
>JAJZGE010000546.1 GCA_021798675.1 Pseudomonadota bacterium
CCTTCCGAGCAGCCCATGGCGCGTGCGGTCTCCGCCACGTCCAGTTCCTCCAGCATGCGCAGCGTGAAGGCTTCGCGCTGGCGCTGCGGCAATTTGCGCAGGGCGACGCCGAGGTCGTCCCATGCGTGCGAGTCCTGCAGGCGATCCAGCGGGCCGGGGCCGCGGTCGGCCGGATCCCAGCTGGGCAGCTCGTCGCCCTCGCCGTCGCGTCCGCCGCCCAGCCAGCCCACCACGATCGAGCGCACCTTGCGGCGGCGTTGCAGGTCCACGATGCGCCGGCGCAGGATGCCCCAGAACAGCGGTGCCCATTCGGTGGCTGGCTTGTCCCGGTAATGCTTGACCAGCCGCAGCATGGCGTCCTGCACCGCGTCCAGCGCGTCCTCGCGGTGCCGCAGGTTCAGTTCCGCCACGCGGAAGGCGCGTCGTTCCACCTGCGCCAGGAAGGCGTCGAGGGTGGCCGGGGCTTCCAGCGCAGTCGCGGCCAGCAGTTCCGCATCGAATGTACCGGCGAGGCCGCTCATCGGCGGCTCGTCCGCATCGTCGGCTGATGCATGCCTGGGCTCCATCGGTTCGACACCGGTGCTCAACGCGCGGCGCTCGCGCACGTTGACTGGCGCCCGTATGATGCTGGAGCGGCATTGTTCAGCTGGTCGGCACTCATCGGGGAGGGGTCATGATCGACGGATTTGTGGCGCTGTACATCTTCATGCTGGCTGCGTTCACCGGCCACGAGATCATCGCGCGGGTGCCGGTGATCCTGCACACGCCGCTGATGTCGGGTTCCAACTTCGTTCACGGGATCGTGCTGGTGGGCGCCATGATAGCGCTGGGCCATGCCACCACGCCGTTCGAGACCGGACTGGGCTTCCTTGCCGTGCTGCTGGGCGCCGGCAATGCCGCCGGCGGCTACGTGGTGACCGAGCGCATGTTGGAGATGTTCAAGCCCAGCGGCAAGCAGCCGGGAGGCAAGGCATGAGCTGGCTGCCCGTGCTGGTCAAGGCCTGCTATTTCCTCGCGGCACTGCTGTTCATCCTCGGCCTGAAACGCATGAGTTCGCCGCGCACCGCGCGCGGCGGCATCGTGTGGGCGGGCGCGGGCATGCTGGTGGCGGTGCTGGCCACGTTCGCGTTGCCGGACATCCACCACCGCGGCCTGATCCTCGCCGCGGTGCTGGTCGGCGTGGCAGCGGCATGGTGGAGCGGACGCCGGGTGGCGATGACTGCGATGCCGCAGATGGTGGCGCTGTACAACGGCATGGGCGGTGGTGCGGCGGCGGGCATCGGTGCCGCCGAGCTGGTGGCGCACGTGCGACGGCTCGTGCCGGCGGCGCCGGATACCTCGCCCCTGCGCCCGGAAAGCTGGACGCTGGACGCGCTGCACCAGGCGCCCGCCCTGGCTCCGCTATCGCCGGTGATGCTGGGGCTGGGCGTGCTGGGCGCGCTGATCGGCGCGGTGAGCTTCTCGGGTTCGCTGATCGCCTTCGCCAAGCTGCAGGGCTGGCTGGACAAGCGCTTCGTGTTCCCCGGCCAGCGCATCGTGAACCTGCTTGTGCTGCTGCTGGCGCTGCTGCATGGCGCGATGCTGGTCGGCGGCGACCTCACCATGCCGGTGATCGCGGGCTTCTTCCTGTTCGCGCTGCTGTTCGGCCTGATGATGACGTTGCCCATCGGTGGCGCCGACATGCCGGTGGTGATCTCGCTGTACAACGCGTTTACCGGCCTCGCGGTGGCGTTCGAGGGCTACGTGCTGGGCAACGAGGCGATGATCATCGCCGGCATGGTGGTGGGCGCCGCCGGCACCCTGCTGACCCAGTTGATGGCCAAGGCGATGAACCGCTCGCTGGGCAACGTGCTGTTCGGCAGTTTCGGCGCCGCGGCGGGCGGCGCGGCGCAGGAGATTTCCGGCGCGCAGAAGCCGATCGAGGCGGCCGACGGGGCCGTGATGATGGCCTATGCCGAGCGCGTGGCGATCGTGCCCGGCTACGGCATGGCGGTGGCGCAGGCGCAGCACAAGGTGTGGGAGTTCGCCAAGCTGCTGATCGAGCGCGGGGTGAAGGTGAAGTTCGCGATCCACCCGGTGGCCGGCCGCATGCCCGGCCACATGAACGTGCTGCTGGCCGAGGCGGGCGTGCCCTACGACCTGATCGAGGACATGGACGACATCAACCCCGAGTTTCCCAACACCGACGTGGTGCTGGTGATCGGCGCCAACGACGTGGTGAACCCGATGGCGAAGACCGATCCGTCCTCGCCGATCTACGGCATGCCGATCCTCGACGTGGCGGCGGCGAAGCAGGTGATCGTGGTGAAACGCGGCAAGGGCACCGGCTTCGCCGGCATCGAGAATGCGCTGTTCTACGCCGACAACACCCGCATGCTCTACGGCGACGGCCAGGCCGCCGCCGGCCAGTTGGTCAGCGAGCTGAAGGCCCTGGACACCTGAGCCATTGAAGAGTGCGGCCATGGATGGCCGCCCGTTTGATCCTCGCGATCAGGGACGATCGCAAAAGTCCGGGCAGCGCAGCCATGGATCACCGCTCGCCCGACTTCCGAGATCAGTGAGGATCGCAAGGCCAAACGGCCCCAGGCAGCCTGGCCGCGAGGCTTATCGCCTGGGCCGCCAGGCCAGCCATGCCGCCAGCAGTGCGCCGATCACGAACCAGACGAGGTCGGCGGGATCCAGGCCTAGCCACGCCAGCGCCAGCAGCATGTCGGCACC
>JAJZGE010000547.1 GCA_021798675.1 Pseudomonadota bacterium
CGAAGAACATCGAGCGCGAGGGCCTGCGCCTGCTCGCGGCGGTTTCCGGGCGACCGGAAGGTACCCGGAGGAGCCGGGGAACGGACGCGCGGGGAGAGCATGCGTGCGCGGTGGGCGGTTCATCGCCTGCCGGACAGCCGAGCTCGTGGAACCGCGAACTGAACTATCGCGCGGCGTCGCCGCGCCCCACCCGACAGCGACGGGATGGACCGCCGCCGAGGGGGGAGGGTTGAGACTCCGAGCGCGCACGCGGATGGCGGACCTGAGCCCTGGTCGTTTCCGCGCGCCCTCGGTGCGGGTGGCGGCGCATCGGCATCAGCCGATCATTTCATGTGCCGTGGCGCGCGCCGCCGCGCGGATCTCCTCGCGGAAAGCGTCGTCGTCGATGGTGCGTGCCAGCACCATGCCACCCACGCACAACGCGGCGAGAGCCAGGCCACGTCGACGCGAGGCCTGGGCATCGGCCGGCGCGTCAACGCTCTGCGCGAACATGCCGGCCATGCGTTCCAACAGCCCGCAATAGGCGCGCTTCACGCCGGGGCCGGCGCGCGCTACGTCGGAAGGCAGCGCGATCATTGGGCACTGGCCCTCGATGTCGTCCAGGTGCTCCCGGGAAAGGTAGGCGTCGACCACCTGGCGCGCGAACGCTGTCCCGCAGCGCGCCGGATCGAAGTCCAGCTCCGGCCAGCGATCGGTCGGGCTGAAGTCCTGGTAGGTCGCCACCGCCTCCATGAACAGCTCTTCCTTGGTCTTGAAGTGGTTGTAGAAGCCGCCGCGGGTCAGTCCGGCGCTGGCCATGATCTCGTCGATCGACACCTCGATGAAGCCCTTGCGGTTGAACAGTGTGCGGGCGCATTCGACGATCAGTGCACGGGTTCGCTGCTTGTGGTCGGCGCTGTAAGGCATGGCGTTTCCTCCGGTGTCGTTACAGCCTAGCGCCGGCGCAGAATATGTTCTTGAACATAAGAAGATGCGTCGCAGACTGGGGTCCTCCACCATCGAGGAGCACTCCCCATGAAGCTGTACTACGCCGAGACCTTCAACCCCCGCAAAGCCTGCGCGGTGGCGAAATACCTGGAGTCGCCGGTCGACTACGTGCGCGTCGACCTTGCGCATGGCGAGCACCGGCAGCCGCCGTATCTCGCGCTGAACCCGAACGGCAAGGTGCCGTTGCTGGTCGACGGTGCGCTGCGCCTGTGGGAAGCCGACGCGATCATGGTGCACCTGGCGGCCAAGGCCGGTTCGGACCTGTGGCCGTCCGCGCCCGCGCTGCAGGTCGAGGTGCTGCGCTGGCTGTCCTGGAACCAGGCGCATTTCTCGCGGCATGGCGCCGCGCTGTACTTCGAGCACCTGATCAAGCATTGGCTGGGCATGGGCGAAGCCGATGCAGCCGCGGTGGCGGAGGCGGAGAAGTTCTTCCGGCAATTCGCGGCCGTCCTGGACGGACACCTGGCGGCGCATGAATGGCTGGTCGACGACCGGCTCGGCGTGGCGGATTTCGCGGTTTCCACGCCACTGGGCTGGGCACGGGAAGCCCGGCTGCCACTGGACGGTTTTCAACACCTTGCGCGGTGGCACCGGCAATTGCAGGCCCTGCCGGCATGGCGCGATCCGTTCCCGAGCGTGGCGGCCGCCGACGCCGTGGCTTGACCCATCCCGACAGGACCAGGTGCCAACATGCGCAGACTCACGGTTTTTGAAATGCTCACCCTGGACGGCTGCTACGCCAGCACGGACGGCGACTTCGGTTGGACCCACCGGCGGGAACGCGACGCGGAGTGGGACGCCTTCGTGCAGGGCAACGCCGCCAGTGGCGGCGAGCTGGTGTTCGGCCGTCGCACCTACGAGATGATGGCGTCCTGGTGGCCCACGCCGGCGGCTGCACAGAACGAGCCGCTGGTGGCCGAACGCATGAATGCGCTCTCGAAGTTCGTCTGCTCGCGCACGCTCCGTGAAGCCGCTTGGAACAACACCACGGTGTTGCAGGGCGATGCGGTGGAACGGCTGCAGGTGCTGAAGCACCAGCCGGGTGCGGATCTGGTGATCCTCGGCAGCGGCGAATTGGTGGTCGCGCTGGGGACGGCCGGGCTGATCGACGAATACCAACTGGTGGTCATCCCTGTCGTGCTGGGCAGGCGAGGTAGGCCGCTGTTCGGCGGCCTCGAACACGGCGTGGACCTGCGCCTCAACCGATTCCGGCGCTTCGGCAACGGCAACATGCTGCTCTGTTACGAACCGCGAGGGCTTGCCGGCACTCCTTGAGGCCGGCAAGCGCTTGCGCCCGGCCGCGCCCGCGCGGAAACTGCGCCGGCGCGGGCGCCTTCGTCGGCGAAAGGGGCGGGAGATGGCTGGTTTGGGGCTGTTCAAGAGGCTGGTGGGTGGCGAGCGCCGCCACAGCGAACCGCGGGTCCGCGCGGTGGCCAGTACGCGGGTGCTGGTGGTGGACGATTCGGCCACGATCCGTGCCGTGCTGGGCAAGATGCTTGCGCAGGACGGCTACGAGGTGCTCAAGGCAGCCGACGGCGAAAGCGCGCTGGCGCTGGCGCGGGAGGAACCGCCGGGCCTGGTCTTCCTGGATATCGTGATGCCCGGCATGTCCGGCTTCGAGGTGCTGCGGACGCTGCGGCACGAGGCTGCCACGCGGCACGTGCCCATCGTGATGATCAGCGGCAACGTGCAGGCCACCGAGCAGTTCTACGTGAAGCGTTACGGCGCG
>JAJZGE010000548.1 GCA_021798675.1 Pseudomonadota bacterium
TGCCTGTCGCACGAACGTGGATCACCTCGCGAATGACACCGATCCAGGCCACTCTGCCACCGCATGCCCACGCGCACTGTCGGCCTGCACCGACGCGCCGTGCAAGCATCGGCTCGGATCGCCGTGCGCGATAGCGCAGTGGATGCCCCGGTCAGCGGAACCGCCAAGAACAGGCCGGAGGCCTTGATTTATCCGGTCATCCTTGGATGCCCTCGGACGGCGGGGGGTGTCTATCCAACCATCCACAGCAACCCTTGCATGGCGACGACTCAGCGGAATCCGATATTTAAGTTATCGCCCAAAGCTGCCTCCAACGTTTCGCGGCACTCCGTTGCCAAGGCTCGGCTTCGGTGACCGCATACCTGCGCTGGGCTCGCGCCGATGATGGGTGAGGACACCTTCATGGTGGGGGCATGCCGCTGGCGGGGCGCGACTGGCACGGTTGCGGCCATGGCTGACGAGCGGAGATGGCTGAAGAAATGACGCAAATCAGGGCAGCGCACCGCCCCTGCGGCGATGCTTCACTCGTCCGCCGACACCCGCCCCGATGCCCCGATGCCACACCCCGCCGCCGGTGCCGCCGCCCCACGGCGCATGGACAACCCCCATGAACGCCTTGCCCTTCCCCGCGAACGAACCGCGCGACCACACGCTGGATGCCTGCTTCCTCGGCCCGTATGGCGAGAACGACGCCCTGCTGGAAAAGCTGCTGGTGGAGTTCCTGCGCGACCACGTGTACTGGCGACGCAACTTCCATCCAGAGGATCCGCCGGCCATCGGCACCGCCGCCGCGCATCATCCCGACTACCTCGCCTTCGAATCGCGCATGCGACGCGAGCTGCACCTGCTCTCCGCGCAACTGAAGAAATCGGTGCCGTTCCATAGCCCGCGCTACATCGGCCACATGGCCAGCGACCTGCTGCTGCCCGGGCTTGCCGCGCATATGCTCACCCTGCCCTACAACCCGAACAACGTCAGCGAGGATGCCGCACCGGTCACCGTGGACATGGAGGTGCAGGCCGGTCTGCAGCTGGCGCGCATGTTGGGCTATCCGCATGACCCCGCGCAGCCGGCCTGCGCCTTCGGCCACCTCACCTCCGGCGGCACTCTGGCCAACTACCAGGCGCTGCGTCTCGCGCTGGCGCTCAAGGCCTTCCCGGTGGCTTTGCGCGCGGCGCAGGTGCCCGACCTCGAGCTGCCCGGGGACGACTGGACCGCGTTCAACCTGCCGCAGGCCGAGGGCATCGCCCTGCTGGAAACCTGGCAAGGCTGGCTGGCCGCGCAAGCGCCCGCCGAGCGCAAGCGCTGGATCGCGCGGGTGGAACGCGAGCGCATCGAGCAGCGCGGCCTGGTCGATTTCTTCGCCACGCACCCCGGACTGCGTGTCCCCAAGGTGCTGGTACCGATCACCGCCCACTACTCGTGGAGCAAGGGCGCGAAACTGCTGGGGCTGGGCCGCGACCAGCTCGAGCTCTTGCCCACCACCGGCATGCGGCTGGATGCCGACGCGCTATGCGACATCCTGGAACGCTTCGCCCGCGAGCGGCAGAGCGTGTTGATGGCGGTGGCGGTACTGGGCGGCACCGAGTACGGCACCATCGACCCGATCGACGCCGTGCTCACCGCGCGCGAGGAGAGCCGCCGCGCCGGACTGGATTTCGCCGTGCACGTGGACGCCGCCTGGGGCGGCTATCTCGCCACCCTGTTCCGCCGCGAGGATGGCTCGCTGCGCAACCGCGAGGAAGTGGCCGCCGACTACGTGGCCTTTCCCTCGCCCGCCGTGCACGCCGCCTTCGCCGCGCTGGGCGACACCGACTCCATCACCGTCGACCCGCACAAGCTCGGCTACCTGCCCTACGGCAGCGGCGCCTTCGTCTGCCGCGACCACCGCGCGATGGCGCTGCTGGCCGAGCGCGCCGACTACGTATTCCACGGCGAGGCGACCGGCGACTACCTCACGCGCTATCGCAGCCTGGGCCAGTACATCCCGGAGGGCTCCAAATCCGGCGCCGCTGCCGCCGCGGTATACGTCATGCACAAGGTGCTGCCGCTCGATCACGTCCACTTCGGTCGCCTGCCGCGCGCCACGGTGCGCGCCGCCGAAGCCTTCTGCGCTGGCGCCAAGCGGCTCGCGCTGGAGCTGGACGGCAGTGCCCACGTGCTGGTGCCGTTTGCACCCGACAGCAACCTGGTGTGCCTGGCGCTGAACCCGACAAACAACACGAGCGTGGAAGACGCCAACGCCTTCGTTCGCACACTGCACGACGAACTGCGCAGTGACCCGACGCATCCGCTGCAACTCAAGGAGTTCTTCGGCTCGGTGACCAGCCTGCGCCCGGAACTGCTGGGACCAGCGGAAACCGCACGCATCCTCGACGCACTGGGACTCGACCCGGTCACGCTGGGCGACGATGGCGCCGACCGTCTGCTGATCCTGCGTCACACCCTGATGAACCCCTACCTGGTCGACCGCGAAAACGGCATCAGCTATATCGAGCGCTATTTCGGCTTCCTCGCCCAGCGCGTGCGTGTGCTGGCCAGGGAAGCGTCGTGGCAACCACGCAAAGGTACCGGCGGCTAAGCGTCTGCTGCGCTTCCAGGGGCATTGGCCAAGGTGCTGCGAAAGCTCGAGCACGTGACCACTCCGAATGGGCGGCGTCAGTGACGCGATAACAGACCGCCCCCGATAGCACCAACTGACCACCCAAGCCCAAA
>JAJZGE010000549.1 GCA_021798675.1 Pseudomonadota bacterium
CCATGGCGGAGTCGGGGGCGGGCATCGGGCTGTCGTTTATCGGGCTGCCCATGATAGCCGCAGGCTATGGAGCGCATCGGCAGGATTCATTTCCGCGCGGCACGGCTTCACGCTAAGGTCCGCGCATCGCCGCATTCAACCCCAGGAGACGCGCATGGCCATTTCCATCGGTATCGCCAAGAAAGACCGCGAGGCGGTCGCCAGGCATCTGTCCAAACTGCTGGCCGACACCTATTCGCTGTACCTGAAAACGCACAGCTTCCACTGGAACATCACCGGGCCGCAGTTCAACAGCCTGCACGCGATGTTCGAGGTGCAGTACAACGCGCTGTGGCTGGCCGCCGACGAAGTGGCCGAGCGCATCCGCACGCTCGACGTGTTCGCACCCGGCTCCTACAGCCAGTTCGGCAAGCTCACCTCGATCAAGGAGGAGTCCGGCGTGCCGGACTGGAAGGAGATGGTGAGCCAGCTGGTGGAAGGCCACGAGATCGCCGCACACACCGCGCGCGAATCAATCAAGGCCGCCGATGCCGCCGGCGATGAAGGCACCGCCGATATCGTCACCGGCCGCCTGAAGGAACACGAGAAAACCGCCTGGATGCTGCGCTCGCTGTTGAAGTGAAAGCCGGCGTGCCGTGCCCGCCCTACGCAACGTGCTGCCGTAGGGCGGGCACGGCCCGCCGCTCTTGCCTCACACGGTATTTCCCCGTCAGCCCTTCGGCGCCGGCCCCTTCACCGCGGTGACGAAGCCGTCGGGACGGATGTACTTCGCATAGGCTTGCTGCACCTGCGGCGCGGTGAGCTGCAGGTAGTGCTGGCCGGCAATGGTCATCGCGTCCAGCGGCTTGCCCTCGATCGACAGCTGCAGCAGCTGGCTGCCGATCGCGCCAAAGCTCGATTCACCCAGCGGAATCTGCCGCAGCAGGATGCCCTTGGCGCGCTTCAGGTCGCTGTCGGACACCGGTTCCTGCTGCATCTGCTTGAGATCCTTCACCACGATGGCGCTGGCCGCCGCCACCTTGTCCGGATCGGCGCCGAACGACACCGTGTAGGTGCTGCGGTGCTTGCCCAGACTGAAGCTGGTGCCGACGGTGTAGACCAGCCCGCGCGTATCGCGCAGGTCGTGGTACAGCCGCGAGGCGTAGAAGCCGCCGCCGAGCACCTGGTTGCCGAGGTTGAGCGCGAAGCGGGCCGGATCGTCGCGCGTCACCGCGATGGTCTGCGCCATCGTCACGCTGTCCTGGCTGGCGCTGCGATCGGGTACGTTGAACTGGACCGACGGGTTGGCCGGCACCGCGGGGTAGTCGACCACGGGCTTCGGGCCCACCGCCTTCCAGTCGCCGAACGCCTGCTCCACCACCTGCTTCGCCTGCACCGGATCGACCTTGCCGACGATCACGATGGTGGTCATGTCGGGGCGGAAGGTTTGCGCGTAGTAGTGCTTCACCCGGGCCAGCGTCAGTTCGAGCACGTTCTGAGGCTTGGGATAACGAAGCTCCGGGTCAGTGGGTGGCAAAAGTGCCCTTTGCATACCCTTGAGCGTCAGGAACGCAGGCGAGTGCAGCTGCCCGGCGACGATGCCGGCCAGCTGGTGCTGCACCACGGCGAACGCCTGCGGCGGCAGCGCCGGATGCAGCTCGTTGTCGGCCAGCAGCTTGATGCCGTCGACAAAATGCGCCGACGGCACCGACAGCGAAAAGTTGCTGCCGGCCGACGCCTGCGCGCTGATCGCATCCAGCGCCTGCTGGAACTGCAGCCGGTTGAGGCTAGTGGTGCCGAACGGAAACAATGCCTCCAGCAGATCGGCCACGCCTTCCTGGTGCTTGAGTGCCTGCAGGTCCTGGTTGGTCTTGATCTGGCCGAACACCTGCACGGTGTCGCTGATCGACTCCGGCTGCACGATCAGGGTGAGGCCGTTCGGCAGCGTGGTCTTCACCGGCGCCAGCGTGGAGCGCGGCACCGAGAGCTTGTCAAACGCGTGCGCCGCCCAGTCCGGCAGGGTCACCGGCTTGTCCGGGCTGGAGGAGAAACTCTCGGCGCCGCCGAAGCCCTTGCCGGCCACCGGCTTGCCCGAGCTTTCCGGCGTGAGCACGGCGGTGACCGCATGCGCGGGAACGAAGGTGGCGCGGGCCAGCGCATTCACGCCGGCCGGCGTCACCGCCTCGATCGCCGCCTTCATCGCGTCGGGCGAATCCAGCCCCTGGAACGCCAGCGCCTGCGACCACGCGTTGGCCAGCCCGTCGACCGAGTTCTTCTGGAACTCCAGCGCGGCGATCGCCTTGCGCTTGGCCGCCGCCACCAGCGCCGGATCGATGCCCTTGTTCGCCGCGTCGGCCAGGATCGACTGCATCCTCGCCAGCACCGGCTTGGGGTTGCCGCCGCGCGGGAAGATGCCCACCGCCAGGCCCAGCCCGGCCTGCGGCATGAACTGGCCGACAAAACCGCCGTACAGCGCGGTGCCGTTCATGCCCATGCCGAACAGGTCGGCGCGCTGCGAGCCCAGCGCCGCGCTGAGCACGGCGGCAGTGGCGTAATCCTGCGCGGTCAGCCCCGGCATGCGATAGGCCAGATACACCGAGCCGTACGGGCTGTCGGTGGGCAGCTGCACCGTCTTCGCCTGCACCGGCTGGAACGCGAACGTGGGCCGCGCCGGAATCGTGCCGCGCGGAATGCCGCCGAACTGCGCCTTGACCTCGGCCAGCGTGGCGGCCGG
>JAJZGE010000550.1 GCA_021798675.1 Pseudomonadota bacterium
GCAACTGGCCGCGCTGCAGCCGAACAACGCCGCCCTGCCCGGCCTGCGTGCTGCACGCGCGCAGGCTGCCCGCCAGGATGATGCCGCGCTGGACGCGGCGCTCCAGCAGGGCGACGAAGCGTTGCGTGCCGGTCGCATTGACGGCCCCGGCGACGACACTGCGCTAGCGCATTACCAGGCCGCGCTCGCGCTGAGCCCCGGCAATCCGCAGGCCCAGTCCGGGCTGGGCAAGGTGGCACAGGCACTCACCGTGCAGGCCAGCGCGGCGATGGATGCCGGCGACGCCGCACAGGCTGGCAAGCTGCTCGACAGCGCCGCGGCACTGGCGCCCAAATCCGCCGACATCGCCGCCGCGCGCGCGCGCCTGCAGGGCATGCTGTCCAAAGCCAGCGCCAAGGCTGCGGCGAACGGCGGCCAGGGCCTCGCGCCCGCCGCCGTACCCGCATTGACGCCGCAGCAGAGCGCGCAGGTCGCACAGCTGCTACGGAAAGCGCGGGCGGCCACGCAGCGCGGCGACATCATGATGCCGCCCGGCAACTGCGCCTACGACCTCTACCGCAACGCGCTGGCCATCGACGGCAACAACGCCGCCGCCCAGCAAGGCCTGCAGGCGCTGCCCGCCGCGGTGCGGAAACTGTTCGATCGCGCGCTGTCCGCCGGCGACCTCGTCCGTGCCGGCCAGATGCTCGACAACCTCGCCGACATCGCTCCCGGCGACGCGTCGCAGAACAGCTTGCGCCAGCGACTCGCCGATGCCTGGCTGGACCAGGCCGACCGACAACTCGCCAGCGGTGACCGCAGCGGCGCCACGCAGGCGTTGCAACAGGCGAAAAAGCTGGCCCCCAACCTGCCGCGCGTGTTCGACCTCGCTGCCCGCCTGCAGTCGGGTTCGTGATGCCGGAGCCGACGTGCGGTTTCCCGGTACTGGTCTTCGGCGGCAGCAGCCAGATCGGCCATTTCCTGCTACCACGCCTGCTCGCCCGCGGCGCGTCGGTGACGGCACTGAGCCGCCGCGCGCACGCCTCGCGTCCCGGCCTGCACTGGCTGCAAGGCGGTTTGCCTGACGCGTTGCCGCGCGAACTGCCGCACCCGTCCGCCATCGTCAGCTTCGGGCCGCTGATGGCGTTCGCCGAGTGGCTGTCGCGCGCGGATTTCGGCAGCGAGCCACCGCGCGTGATCGCCACCAGCTCGATGAGCGCGGAGACCAAGCGCGACTCCGGCGTGCCGTCCGAGCGTGCCATCGCGCAGCTGCTGCGCGACGGCGAACAGGCGCTGGCCGCCGCCTGCGCGCGCCACGGCGCGCCGTGGACGGTGCTGCGCCCCACCCTGGTCTACGGCGCGGGGCTGGACAAGAGCCTCAGCCCCATCGCACGCCGCGCCTGGCGCACGCGCGTCTTCCCGCTGCCTGCCGGCCGCGGACTGCGCCAGCCGGTGCACGCCGAGGACATCGCGCTGGCCGTGCTCGCCGCGCTGGATTGCCCCGCCAGCGCCGGGCGCATCCTCCCCATCGGCGGCGGCGAGCGCCTCAGCGCCGGCGAGATGTTCGCCCGCGTCCGCCAGACCCTGCCCCACGCCAACCTCCCCGTACCGCTTCCGCTGTGGCTGCTGCGCGCCGGGCAGCGCTTTGCTCCGGCCAAATGGCGCGGACCGCTGCAACGGCTCGACGCCGATCTCGTCGCCGACAACAGCGAACTGGAACGCCTGCTCGGAGTGACGCCGCGGGCGTTCCAGCCGACGGCGGAGATGTGGTTTCCGGTGAAGTTGTGACGCCTGCGGCGCAGACGTGACTGCGCCCTCTCCCCTCCGGGGGAGAGGGCTGGGGTGAGGGCGGCTGCTCGCCGCGGAGTGGCCATTCCTTGACGAAGTGAGTTCGTCGCCAGCGACAAAGCCGTTTCGTGCGCCTGCCGGCGCCCGAGTCCGGCAGCCTGATCGACGACTCTCCGGGGCTCAGACGCCTGCGAAAAGGCCTGACGGATCGCCGGGAAGGCAGGCCGCGTCGGGCCGCGTGGGTCGGCGGTGCGTAGCAGTCAATGAGAGCGCGGTTCGCGCCGCGGCAACGGCACCTAACAGGCCGGTCGGTTGCCGTGCCGTGGGCAGGCGCACCGCATCGGGCATGCGCGCGCAACGCTGGGAACCCATCGCCTTACCACGGCGGATTCATCCGCAACCCATCCCCGCTTCGCTAAGCTGTCCCAGATCGCCCCCACGAGGATGGATCCCCTCCGCATGCGCCGCCCCCACCGACGCCTGGCCCTGCTTGCATTGCTGCCGCTGCTGTTGTTTGCGCCGCTGGCACAGGCCGGCGTGCAGCTGGTGGTGCGTGGGGTGGACGAGCCGTTGCAGCAGGCGGTCACCGCGTCGGTGGGGTTGTCGCAATACGCGCACCGCGAGGTCAGCGAGGCGCAGGTGCGCCGCCTGTACGCGCAGGCGCCGGCACAGGCGAAGGCGGCGCTGGAACCCTACGGCTATTACGACGCGGACGTAACGGCGCAGCTGCAGCCGGCCGGCACGGACTGGAAGGTGACGCTGGATGTGCGCACGGGCGAACCGGTCAAGGTCACCTCGGTCGACGTGCAGCTGGATGCCGCCGCGCTCGCCCTGCCGTCGATCCGTCGCGCGCGACGCGTGATCGAGCGCATGCGCGGCAAGCGGCTGGACGATGCCGCCTACGACGCCGCGCGCGACGCGCTGTCCGCCGCGCTCACCGCGAGC
>JAJZGE010000551.1 GCA_021798675.1 Pseudomonadota bacterium
ATCGGCGATCCCAAGCAGGCGATCTACGGCTTCCGCGGTGCGGACATCCATACCTACCTGCGCGCCCGCGAGCGCGCCGCGCAGCCGCACTGGACGCTGGACACCAACCACCGCTCCACCGCGACGCTGGTGCGTGCGGTGAACCGCGTGTTCACGCAGGCCGACCGATGGCCGGACGGCGCCTTCGGCTTCGGCCAGGCGCTGCCCTTCGTCACGGTGAAGGCCAAGGGCCGCAAGGAAGTGCTGCAGCTCGACGGCGCACCGCTGCCCGCGATGCAACTGGCCGCGCATCCATCCGGCGACGCCATCAGCACCGGCGCCTGGCGCGACGGCATGGCGAACCACGCGGCGGCACAACTGGTCGCGTGGCTGGATGCCGCACAGGCCGGCCGCTGCGGCTTCCGCGCCGAGGGCGGACACTGGGTGCCGCTGCAACCTGGCGACGTCGCCATCCTCGTGCGCGACCGGGCCGACGCCGCCGCGATGGCCGCGGCGCTGCGCCAGCGCGGCCTCGCCCACGTCTATCTCTCGGACCAGCAGTCGGTGTACGCCAGCGACGAGGCCACCGACCTGCTGCGCTGGCTGCACGCCTGCGCGCATCCCGGCGACGACCGCGCGATGCGCACCGCGCTGGCCACGCCCGGCATGGCGCGCAGCCTCGCCGAACTCGCCAGCCTCGATGCCGACGACGACCAGCGCGAAGCCTGCAGCGAACACTTCCGCCAGTCGCACGCGTTGTGGCAGCGCCACGGCGTGCTGGCGATGCTGCACGAACTGCTGCACCGCTTTGACCTGCCCGCGCGCCTGCTCGCCCGCGACGGCGGCGAGCGCGCGCTGACCAACCTGCTGCACCTGGCCGAGCTGCTGCAGCAGGCCGCCACCGGGCTGGACGGCGAACACGCGCTGATCCGCTTCCTCGCCGCGCAGATCGCCAGCCCTGGCAGCGGCGACAGCGCGGAGGCACAGCTCGTGCGACTGGAAAGCGAGGCCGCGCTGGTCAAGCTGGTGACCGTGCACAAGTCCAAAGGCCTGGAATATCCCGTGGTGCTGCTGCCGTTCGCCTGCGGCTTCCGCGCGATGGACGGCGGCGATATCGTGCAGACGCGCGATGGCGAAGGCCGCGTGCAACTCGACCTGCAGCCGGACGAAGCCGCGCTGCGCGAAGCCGGGCGCGAACGCCTGCAGGAAGACCTGCGCCTGCTCTACGTGGCACTTACCCGTGCGCGCCACGCCTGCTGGGTCGGCGTGGCCAACCTCAAGCACGGCAACAGGAAGGACTCCGACCTGCACCGCTCCGCGTTCGGCTACGTGCTCTCGGGCGGCCTGCCCATCCCGCCCGGCGAGCTGCTTGC
The DNA here is from genome assembly GCA_021798675.1 of Pseudomonadota bacterium. The sequence goes on from JAJZGE010000551.1 coordinate 1,353, forward strand.
ACGCGTGCGCGCGCTCGCCGGTGAGGACGCTGGCATCGACGTCGTCGAGCTGGCCGACTCCGCCGATACGCGCCGCCACCACGCCGGCGCAGCCACCGCCGTCGCCCGCCCCGCGCGCAGCTTCGCGCTGAAGCCGGCCGAACCGTGGTGGATCGCCAGCTACAGCGCGCTGGCGCATGGCGGGGACCATGCCGCGCCACGCCCTGCACCCGAGACCGCCGGCCAGTCCACGCTCGCCGAGAGCGTCGCCGCGGCCAACGCGGAAGCCTCGAACGCCGACACGCACGGCATCCACGCCTTCCCTCGCGGCGCCAGCGCCGGCACCTTCCTGCACGACCTGCTGGAGAGCTGCGCCGACGAAGGCTTCGCGCGCGCCGCCGCACCTTCCGCCAGCTTGCGCGACACCCTCGCGCGGCGTTGCCAGGCACGCGGCTGGCAGGCCTGGATCAAGCCGCTGACGAGCTGGCTGCCCACGCTGCTGCGCACGCCGCTGGCGCTGCCCGACGGCGGCACGATGCCGCTGGCCGCGCTTGCCGATGCCGCGCGCTACCGCGCCGAGCTGGAGTTCTGGTTCGAGGCCCACCGCGTCGATGCCGCCGCGCTGGATCGCCTGGTCACCACGCACACGCTGGACGGCATGGCGCGCCCGGCGCTGCCGCCGAACCGCGTGAACGGCATGCTCAAGGGCTTCATCGACCTGGTATTCGAGCACCGGGGCCGCTGGTACGTGGCCGACTACAAATCCAACTGGCTGGGTGGCTATGCCGGCGCCTATACAGCCGAGGCGATGCGCGACTCGGTGCTGCAGAGCCGCTACGACCTGCAGTACGCGATCTACACCCTGGCGCTGCACCGCCAGCTCAAGGCGCGCCTGCCCGGCTACGACTACGAACGCCACATGGGCGGCGTGCTCTATCTCTACCTGCGCGGCGTGGATGGCGAAGACCACGGCGTGCACGGCGAGCGCCTGCCGTTCGCACTGGTCGACGCGCTGGATCGCCTGTTCGCCACGGGAGGCGTCGCCCATGCCGCATGAGGCCCTGCTCCAACGCGCGCTGGAACAACAGCGCCTGCGCCCGCTCGACGTGGCGTTCGCGCGCTTCCTGGCCGAATGCGACGCGCAACTCGCGCCCGAGCTGTCGTGGCTGGGCGCGCTGCTCAGCCGGCAACTCGCCGACGGCCACCTCTGCCTCGACCTCGACCTGCTGCCCGTGCTGGCACAGGAACAGGACTGGCCGGAGGACTGGCGCGCGCTCGCCGCCACGCTGCACGAAGACGGCCGCCTGTGCCTGCCCGCCTCGCCGCTGCTCGCCGACGGCGACGGCCGGCCGATCGCGGCGCCGCTGGTGCTGGACGG
>JAJZGE010000011.1 GCA_021798675.1 Pseudomonadota bacterium
TGGGCGTCTGCGACACGGCGGCGGCCGCGTGCGGCGCCGGCATCGCCAGCGTGGCGCCGGCGGACAGGGCGAGCGCCAGGGCGATCGCGGAAACCAGGGACTTGCGCATCGGAACCTCTCCTTGGAGGACAACGGTGGGTGGATTGCCGCCCATGGTGGCGCCCGGCGCGATAGGCAGGAATGGCCGGAAGTCATGTCTGTCGCAGGCGCTTCGCGCCGCCTTTCGCCCGCTCCGCACCCATCGGAGCCGGCTTGGTCGCATGCCCGGCGCAAGCCGCAAAACCGGCCGCTATGCTCGCTCCCGACGATCAAACAGCGGGGACACCATCGTGATCAGGAGCTTCTTTTTCGTGGCGCGGCTGCTCGTCGCCTGGCTGGTGGCGCTGTTCATCGTCCTGGTGGTGATGGGCCACAGCGGCCCGTTCCGCAGCCTGCAGCCGCTGCCGGAAATCGTCGCCTTCATGGTGCTGGTGCTGGTGGTCAGCGGGGCGTTCTCGCACCTGCGGCGCGTGCGCCTGATCGCCGGGCAGGTGACCGTGGACACGATGGGCAATCGCCAGCGCCGACAGATCGAATTGCCGTTCGAGGCCGGCGAAGCGTTCGACATGCTGGACGCGACCATCCGTGAGCTGCCCTACACCGAGGATATCGAGAGCGCCCGCGACAGCCTGCAGGTGCGCGCCAAGGTGCGCCACCCGCATCCCTACGGCCGCGGCATGCGCGGCTGGCTCAATCCCTTCAGCTGGGTGGGCAGCTGGCGCAACCAGATCTTCGCCACGGTGACGCCGGGCGACGGCACCGGCAGCGTCACCCTGCTGTGCGAACCGGAGAGCGGCGCGTGGACCGACTGGTTCCGCGTGGACGATGGCAGCAACCTGGTCAACGCCGAGGCAGTCACCCGCGCCCTCGTCCGCCGCGTGGCCGAACGCCGCCGCCGCGAACAGCAGGCCGCCGCGCAGACCGCCACCGACAAGGAGCTGGCGCAGGCCAGGCTCAACCTGCTGCACGCACAGGTGGAGCCGCACTTCCTCTACAACACGCTGGCCAGCGCGCAGTACCTCACGCGCACCGAACCGGCGCAGGCGGATCGCATGCTCGGCCACCTGATCCAGTACTTGCGCCACTCGCTGCCCAGCGCGGAGGAAACGCTGTCCACGCTCGGCGAGGAGCTGGAGCGCGCGCGTGCCTACCTCGAGATCCTGAAGATCCGCATGGGCCCGCGACTGGAACTGAAGATCGAGGTGCCCGACGCGCTGCGCGCCGTCACCCTGCCGCCAATGATGCTGCAGACGCTGGTGGAGAACGCGATCAAGCACGGCCTGGAACCCAAGCCCGGCGGCGGCACGGTGTGGATCCTCGCCCGCCGCGACGGCGGCAGCGTGGCGATCACCGTGGCCGACGACGGCCAGGGCTTCGGCGCGGCGGGCGGCGGCACCGGCATCGGCCTGCGGAACGTGCGCGAACGACTGCAACTGGTGTACGGCCCGCGCGCCTCGTTGGCGGTGGTGGCCAACGTGCCGGACGGTGTGGCCGCCACCATCACCGTGCCCGCGCAGCAGGCCGCGACGGGCCTGGCGGAGGCGCAGCCATGACCCGCGCCGTGATCGCCGAGGACGAACTGCTGCTGCGCGACGCGCTGAGCCGCCTGCTCGGCGACGCCTGGCCGGAACTGGAGGTGATCGCCGAGTGCGAGAACGGCGCCGAGGCGCTGGAAGCGATCGCCGCGCAGCGGCCGGACGTGGCCTTCCTCGACATCCGCATGCCCGGCTTGAGCGGCCTGGAAGTGGCCGCGGCGGCGGCGGAAGCCAGCCCCGCCACGCAGGTGGTGTTCACCACCGCCTACGACCAGTACGCCGTCGACGCCTTCGAGCGTGGCGCGATCGACTACCTGCTCAAGCCCATCAGCGCCGAACGCCTGGCTGCCACCGTGGAACGGCTGAAGCGACGCGCCAGCGCCGGCCAGGCCGCGCGCGGCGACCTCGCCCTGCTGCTGCGCGAACTGGCACAAGGCGCCGCGCAGGCCGGCACCGCGCCGCCGCTGACCTGGATCACCGCCGGCACCGGTCGCGAGACGCGGCTGATCATGGTGGACGACGTCGCCTACTTCCGCGCCGACCACAAATACACGGTGGCGGTGACCGCCGATGGCGAAGCGCTGCTGCGCAAGCCGATCCGCGAACTGCTGGAGCAGCTCGACCCGGCGGTGTTCAAGCAGATCCACCGCTCCACCATCGTCAACCTGAAAGCCATTGCCGCCATCGTGCGCGACGACAGCGGCAAGGGCACCGTGCGCCTCAGGCAACGCCCCGAGACGCTCACCGTGAGCCAGCCCTTCATGGCGCTTTTCCGCAACATGTGATCCCCGCGCGCGATCCGTCCTGGACGGCCGCGCGTCACACCCAACCACCTGGAAAATTCATCATGTTGAAGCTGACTCTGGCCGGCTTGGCCGGTCTTTGCCTGGCCGCGTGCGCCACGCACCCCCTCGATCACGACGTGCTGCGCCTGCACGCCGAGCGGAACTGCAAAGTGCGCGCCGCCGTTGCGCCCGCTTACGCGGTGGACAGTACCGGCGTCGGCCTGCGCAACGTGGCATTCGGCCGCTGCATGCGCGCCGCGGGCATCGCGCAAGCGCGTTAAGCCGTACCCTCGCGGCGCGGCAGGCGCCAGCCCGGCCGCACGAAGTGGCAGGTGTAGCCGTCGGGGTAGTGCTGCAGGTAGTCCTGGTGCTCGGGCTCGGCTTCCCAGAAATCGCCCAGCGGCTGCAGCTCGGTCACCACCTTGCCCGGCCACAGGCCCGACGCGTCCACGTCGGCGATGGTGTCCTCGGCGATGCGCCGCTGCGCCTCGCTGGCGTAAAGAATCATCGAACGGTAGGAGCTGCCGCGGTCGTTGCCCTGCCGGTTCGGCGTGCTGGGATCGTGGATCTGGAAGAAGAACTCCAGCAGCTCGCGGTAGCCGATGCGCGCGGGATCGAACACGATCTCTACCGCCTCGGCGTGCGTGCCGTGGTGGCGATAGGTGGCGTTGGGCACGTCGCCGCCGGCATAGCCCGTGCGCGTGGACAGCACGCCCGGCAACTGGCGCAGCAGCTCCTGCACGCCCCAGAAGCAGCCACCGGCGAGAACAGCGCGTTCGGTGGCCATCATTCGCCCTCCACCTGATCGAGGTAAGCGCCGTAGCCCTGCGCCTCCATCTCGGCGCGCGGCACGAAGCGCAGCGATGCGGAGTTGATGCAGTAGCGCAGGCCGCCGCGCTCGGCCGGGCCGTCCGGGAAGACGTGGCCCAGGTGGCTGTCTCCCTGCGCCGAGCGCACCTCGGTGCGGATCATGCCGTGCGTGGTGTCGCGCAGTTCGCGCACGCTCGCCGGCTGCAACGGTTTGGTGAAGCTGGGCCAGCCGCAGTGCGAATCGAACTTGTCGGCGGAGGCGAACAGCGGTTCGCCCGACACCACGTCCACGTAGATGCCCGCGGCATTGTGGTGCAGGTATTCGCCGGTGCCGGGGTACTCGGTGGCGTTCTCCTGCGTGACGCGGTATTGCTCCGGCGTCAGGCGCGCAAGGGCTTCGGGGGTCTTGCGATACTCGGACATGGCAGGTCTCCGCAGATGAACGACGCGCACCGAGATGGGGGCGCACGCAACCGATCCAAGCGAGCGGATACCGTTGCGCGCATCCGTGAACGCGGGATTCAAACCGGTGGCCATCCTTGGCCGCACTCTTCACGCGCCGCGTCGCGGGGCGGATACTTTGCTGCGGCGTGCGAAGCGATCAGGCGAACGGATCGTCCAGCAAGATGGCGTCGTCGCGACCTGTGCAGGTCCGTACCGTCAATCGGAGTGCGCTGCACAGCCGGCGCCGGCCCCGTGACATTCAGCGCCACCGATCCGCCCTTGCCGCACGCTCCTGCCGCGCATCGAACACCTCGCCGCGCAAGCGCGCGTCGATTGCCACCTGCACTGCAGGCGGCAGGTCGCTGGCGGCTTGGCGCAACTCGCCGCCTCGGGCCGGAGCCGACAGCTCCAGCACGGGCAGCTCCCAGCCCTCGGCCGTATGGCAGGCCAGACCGGCGCGCGATGGCGGCGTACGAATGGTGAAGCTGCGGCAGATGTTCCCCTCGGCGGTGCGGAAGCTGAGGCCAATCGCGACCGGCGCACGCGCATCCGGCTCGCTCGCCAATGCATGGTTCAGCGCATGGTCGAGGACGCCGGCCGCATAGGATTCGCCGTTCCGCATGCGGACCATGTCGTCACCGGCACGCCACCACCACAGGCCAGCCGCCAGCAGCGCCACCGAGGCGGCCAGCGCGGCACCGGGCATCAGCCAACGACGCGGTACGCGACGGCGGCTGACGTTCGCAGCGCGTCCACCCGCGTGCACCGTGAGCGGAACGGTCGATTCGCCCTGCGGCTGCAGCAGGGCGGAGAGGTGCGCGGGCACCGGCTCGTCCAGTACCGGATCGAACGCGGCACGCAGTTGGGCATTCAGCGCCCGCATTCGCCGCACGCGGCTCGCCAGCACCTCGTCCCGCGCCAGCGCGGCATCGACGCGCGCGGCCTCCGTTGCGTCGAGCGCACCGTCCACGTAGGCCTGCAGGGTGTCGTCGTCGATCGGGTTCATGCGTCGCTCCCAAGATGGGCCTGCAAGGTGGCGCGGGCACGGGACAATCGGCTGGTGACGGTTCCGACCGGCACCTCCAGCAATGCGGCAGCCTCGTCGTAGGACAGGCCTTCGACCAGCACCAGTGCCACAACCTCGCGATGGTCCGGCGGCAGCGCCGCCAAGGCCTGCGCCAGCTCCAGCTGCTGCGCGGGCAGCGCCGCGCCACCATCGGCCACTGCCTCGCCGGACTCCTCGGCTACGAACAGGTGCTGCGCCCGCCCGCGGGCGCGCAACTCGTCCCGCCAGGCGTTGCGCGCGATCGCGAACACCCACTTGTCCAGCGCGGCATCCGGCCGCCACTGCGCGGACCGGGCAAGTGCGCGCTCCAGCACCACCTGCACGAGGTCGTCGGCATCGGCCGTCTGCCCGGCCAGCGCCCGCGCCAGGCGGCGCAGGCGGGGCAGCAGCGCAATCAATCCCTCACGCACGGCGTCGCTCGTATGCACGCATCACCTTCCACTACGTCCGGGCGGGCGGATTCCTTCCCTCGCGCGCCGCGAGGCGTTTCGAGGGCATGAAGGAAGCCCATGCTAGCATCCGGCCCCGTTGCCCCCGAGGGTGTCCGGCGATGCCGCTGCGTCGTACTTCCGCACTGTCCGTTCCGATGCTGGCCGTCGCGATTGCCCTGGTCGTCAATGTCCCCGCGCGAGCGCAGGTGCTCGGCCCCGTACAGCGGGTGCTGCCGAATCTGCCGCTGCCGTCGACGCCGCTGAACGGCACTGTGCCGGGCGTGAACATGCAAGGTGTCGACAACCTGCTGCGGCGGCCACTGGCACTCAGCCTGAAGGTGCAGGTCGACACCCTGCTGCGCAAGGAGCCGCGGCGCGTCACCGTGGATCCCAAGGGTGCACCGGTACTGCGCGGTCAGTTCCTCGCCATGGGCCTGTCGGATACCCAACGCGATGCCTTGCGGGCGCTGGGCTTCACCGTGGATCGCCAGTCCTCGGCGGACGCCACGCTCGGGCTGGACTTCGCGGTGCTGCACGACACCCGCGCACGCAGCACGCGGCAAGCCATGCAAGTCCTTCAACAGGCCGCGCCCGGTGCAACGTTCACCTACCAGCACCTCTACCTTCCGGCAGGCGGGATGGGCGCCGTGCCTGCCGCGAGCTCGGCGGCCGCCCTGCCCGCGCGCAGCGTCGGGATGATCGACGGCGGCGTCGACCCGGCCGATCCCGCGCTGGCGCACGCGCGCATCGAAGCGCATGGCTGCGGCAGGATGACTGCCTCGCGGCATGGCACTGCGGTCGCTGCGCGCCTGGTCGCCGGCGATGCGGACACCCTGTATGCCGCCGATCTGTGGTGCGGCGACGACGTCGGCGGCGCCACCTCCGGACTGGTGGACGCGCTCGCGTGGATGGATCGCGAGCACGTGGCGGTGATCAACATCAGCCTGGTCGGCCCCGACAACCCGGTGCTCGCCCGCGCGGTGCAGGCGATGATCGCGCGCGGCCACGTGCTGGTCAGCGCGGCCGGCAACGACGGCCCCGCGGCGCCGCCGCTGTTTCCGGCGGCCTATCCGGGCGTGATCGGGGTCGGTGCCGTCGATGCGCGCGGCCGCGTGTTGCCCGAATCCGCCGCGGGCAAGCAGGTGGCGTTCTGCGCGCTGGGCGTGATCGGCAGCGGCCGGGACATGCTGCGCGGTACCTCGTTCGCGGCACCCATCGTGGCGCGCAAGGCCGTCCAGGTGACGGACATTCCCCAGCCTGGAGCGGCGGCCCAGGCGTTGCAGGGCCTGATCGGCGAAGCGCACGCCCTCGATGGTTCGCGTTGCGGCCACGGCCTGCTGTCGCCCTAAGCTGAACGCGAAGCAACCGTGCCCGGTAGGCATGGAAGGATGCTTAGGCCACACGCGTAGTGGTCTCCGGAAGCCGCGGATTCGCCGCCGGCAGGAGGTCCCGACATGCGCAACACGACCCTCAGCAACAACACCCTCGGCATCACCCTGTGCGCCGGTGTGCTTGCCTTGGCTTCGATGACCAGCGCCCACGCCCAGGTGCTGGGCGGCATCGCCGGCAGGATCGGCCAGATCCCGGTCGCGGCCGGCCAGATCGGCGGCATGGCGCAAGGCGCGGGTCACTTCGCCGTGCCCCCCGTCGACAGCGGCGCAGTGACGGAGCGCACGCAGCGCCTGCACCAGCGCGCGGTATCGACCGTGAAGCAGGCGACGCAGGTCGCGGGCGAGGCGAACGGCCAGGCCAGCGCCAACAGCAACGCGTCCGCCTCCGGCAGCCTCGATGGCTCTGCGATGGGCAGCGTCGTCGGCAACACCGCGAACGCGGTCACCGGCCGGGCGCGTTCGACCGTCTCGGCGACCCGCCAGGACGCCGCGAACGCGATGGGCCGTGTCCGCAACGCCGCTGACAGCGCCCGCATGGACGCAGGCAGCGCCGCCCAGGCTGGCGTCGGCAAGGCCCGACAGCTCGCTGCCAAGGGCACGTCCACGGCCCGCTCGCTGGGCTCGCAAGTTGCAGCCAGCGCGAAGAATGCAGCCTCGTCCGGCACCCACGGCGCAAGCAACCCGTTGGGCGTGCTCAGCAACGCCGCCAACGGTGGCTCGGCCGTCGATGTCTCGGGCTCGGGCAGCGGTAGCGGCAGCGCAAGTGCCGGGTCCGGCGCCAGCGCGAATGGCTCGGCCAGCGGCCAGGGTCAGGCCGGCGCCAGTGGCTCGTTCGGCCATGGCGTATCCGCCTCGGCGCAGGCCGGCGGAAGTGCTGACGCAAGCGCGCAAGGTCATTGAATTCTTGCGCCATTAACGAAGAAGGCCCCGCATGCGGGGCCTTCTTCGTTGGCGCGGCTCAACCGGGCGGAGCGATCAGGCGAACGGATCGTCCAGCACGATGGTGTCGTCGCGGTCGGCACCGGTGGCGACGATGGAGAGCTTGCAGCCGGAGAGCTCTTCCACTGCGCGCAGGTAGGCGCGGGCGGCGGCGGGCAGCTTGTCCCACTCGCGGATGCCGGCGGTGGACTCGTCCCAACCCGGGAACTCCAGGTACACCGGCTTGCACTCGGCCCAGCCGTCGGCGTCCAGCGGCGCCAGTTCGCGGCGCTTGCCGCGGTATTCGTAGGCGATGCAGACCTTGATGCTGGGCAGGCCGTCGAGCACGTCCAGCTTGGTGATGGCCAGGCCGTTGATGCCGTTGATCTGCACGGCGCGCTTGAGCGCGACCAGGTCGATCCAGCCGCAGCGGCGGGGGCGACCGGTGCTGGCGCCGAACTCGTTGCCGACCTTGCGCAGGCGCTCGCCCATCTCGTCCTCGAGCTCGGTCGGGAACGGGCCGCCACCGACGCGGGTGGCGTAGGCCTTGCAGATGCCCAGCACGTAGTCGATGTCGCCGGCACCCACGCCGGTACCGGCGAGCGCGCCGCCGACGGTGGTGTTGGACGAAGTCACGTAGGGATAGGTGCCGTGGTCGATGTCCAGCAGCGCACCCTGGGCGCCTTCGTACAGGATGTGGCCGCCTTCCTTGCGCACGTCGTGCAGGATGGTGGCGACGTCGTCGACCATCGGGCGGATGAACTCGCCGTAGGTGAGCGCTTCGTCCAGCACGGTCTGGTAGTCGACCGGCTCGGCATTGAGCCACTGAGTGAGGATGAAGTTGTGGTACTCGACGGCCTGCTGGATCTTCTCGGGCAGCTCGTGCGGGTACATGAGATCGGCCACGCGAATGGAACGGCGGGCCACCTTGTCTTCGTAGGCCGGGCCGATGCCGCGGCCGGTGGTGCCGATGGCGCTCTTGCCGGCCTTGACCTCGCGCGCCTTATCCACCGCGATGTGGTACGGCATGATCAGCGGCGTGGCGGGGCTGATCTTCAGGCGCGGACGCACGTTGACGCCGTTGGCCTCCAGTTCCTCGATCTCGTGCTTGAGCGCGGCGGGCGACAGCACCACGCCGTTGCCGATCAGGCACAGCGCGTCGTCGCGCAGGATGCCCGAGGGGATCAGGTGGAGGACGGTCTTCTTGCCCTTGATCACCAGCGTGTGGCCGGCGTTGTGGCCGCCCTGGAAGCGCGCGACGGCGCCCACGCGTTCGGTCAGCAGGTCGACGATCTTGCCTTTGCCTTCGTCGCCCCACTGGGCTCCAAGAATGACTACTGACTTGCCCATGATGTACTCGCTCAAGGTGGAAGCGCCTCTTTGCGGAGGCGCGAAAAGGTAACCGTGTCGGCGCTCAGCTGCCGTGAATGCTTCCCGTGACGCACGCGCCGCATCGCCTGGCCATGCGGCGCGACTATCAGTGCTTGGCCGGCTCCGGGGTGCCGAAGTAACGCAGGAATTCGGAGTCCGGCTTCAGGATCAGTACGTTGTCGCCGCCCTTGAACGCCTTGCGATAGGCGGCGAGGCTGCGGTAGAAGGCGAAGAACTCGGGATCCTGGCCATAGGCCTGCGCATAGATCGCCGCGGCCTCGGCATCGCCCTCGCCGCGCACCTTGGCGGCATCGCGTTCGGCGTCGGCGCGCAGCACCTGGCCCTGGCGGTCGGCATCGGCCTCGATCTTCTCCGCCGCCTCCCTGCCGGTGTAACGCAACTGGTTGGCCAGCTGCAGCCGCTCGGCCTTCATGCGCTTGTACACCGATTCGCTCACCTCGTCCGGCAGGTCGATGCGCTTGATGCGCACGTCCACCACCTGGATGCCGAGGTTCTTGCGCGCCGACGCGTCGGTCTGCTGGCGCACGCGGTCGGTGATGTCCTTGCGCCCGCTGGAGATCAGGTCCTGCAAGGTGCGCGCGTTGAATTCGAATCGCAGTGCATCCTTGACGATGGGCAGCAGGCGCTGTTCCGCCTGCAGCCGGTCGCCACCGGTGGCGCGGTAGTAGGCCGCGTTGTCGGCGATGCGCCACTTCACGTAGAAGTCGACGTTGACGCTCTTCTTCTCGGAGGTGAAGTAGCGCTCCGGCGGCGCGTCCAACGACAGGATGCGCTTGTCGAAATGCAGCACCTGTTGGACCACCGGTAGTTTGAAGTGCAGGCCGGGCGGATAGTCGGCTCGCACGATGCGGCCGAACTGCAGCAGCAGGGCGCTCTGTCCCTCGTTGACCACGAACACGCTGTTGAGGCCGAGCAGCACCAGCAGCGCGACGACGAGGACCGCAACGATGCGCTTCATGGCTGGGTTCCCTTGTCCGTGGCCGCCGGGCTGGCCGTGGCAGGCGCGACCACCGCGGCGGCGGCGCCCTTGTCGCCCGATGCCGCCTGCGCCTGGCGCGCCGCCGGCAGGTTAATGATGTTGCGACCGCCGGAACCGTCGATCACCTTGGTGTTGTCGGCGGCGACTTCCTCCATCGTCTCCAGCCACAACCGCTTGCGGGTCACCGCAGGAGCGGCCTTGTATTCCTTGAGCAGCAGGTCGAAGCGGGCGGCGTCACCCTGCGCGCGCGCGATCCGCTCGGCCTTGTAGCCCTGGGCTTCGGCGGCGATACGCGCCGCGTCGCCGCGTGCCACCGGGATGACCTTGTTGGCGTAGGCCAGTGCGGCGTTCTCGATGCTCTGCTTGTCTTCGCGTGCGTTGTTGACGTCGTCGAAGGCGTCCTTCACCTCGGCCGGCGGCGCCACATTCTGGAAGCTCACTTCCGTGACGCGCAGGCCGCTGTTGTAGCTGTCCAGCGTCTTCTGCAGCGCCTGCTGCGCTTCGCTCACCAGGGTCGCGCCATCGGCGGAAAGCACCTGGTCCATGTCGCTGGCGCCGACCACCGAGCGCACCGCCGCCTCGGCCGCCGCGCTCACGCTGCTGTCCGGATCACTGACCGAGAACAGGTACTTGCGCGCGTCGTCCACCTGGTACTGCACGGTGAAATCAATGGTGATGATGTTCTCGTCGCGGGTGAGCATGGAAACGCGATCGTTGACCGAGCGGATGCCGGTGGCCTCGACCTTGTCCACCGTCTCGATCGGATTGGGCAGCTTGAAGTGGAAGCCAGGCGACAAGGTGCGGGTGTATTGGCCAAAGCGCAGCACCACGCCGACCTGGCGCGCACCGACGATGGTGTAGCTGCTCATCAGCAGGAACACCGCGGCGACCACGACGATCGCGACGAGGATGCCGCCGGGACCGCGGCCCAGCCTGCCGAAGTGCCTACCGAGGCTTTTTTTCAGCCATTGGCGGGGCGAGAAATCGCCGCCGCCGCTTGGGCGCTGCCGGTTCCAGGGGTCGCGTTGCCCGCCGCCGGGTTCATTCCAGGCCATTTTCAGTCTCGTCGCTGGGAAGGTCGGCAAACCGCGCCGGAACACCTCGGGTTGAACGGAAATCACATCGGGCGTGACGGGGCTGCTGTCGATGTGGCGGCCGGCTTTTCTCGCCGCACAAACGCCCGCATTCTAGCAGACGCTCGCGCGATCACGATGACGTGCCGGCCAGCAGCCCGCGCAGCAGTTCGCTTTCGGCTCCGGTGCCGCCGGTGAGCGGCGCAATCACGCTGCGCGGCGCGTCGATACGCAGGCACCAGCCGTGTTCGTCCACCTGCTCGCCGGCGATGGCGCCCGCGGCCCTGAGCCGCGCATGCAGCCGGCCGGCCGTCAGCGGCAGACGCAACTCGGATTGCACCCGCTCGCCCCCCAGCAGCTCGCCCAGCGCCTGGCGCAATAGCTCTATGCCGTCACCGGTGGCGGCCGACAGCCACACCGCCTGTGGCCTGCCATCCGCATCGCGATCGATGCGCGGCTGCATCGTCGCAGCCGGAACAGAGCTCTCTCGAGGAGTACAGCCCAGGACGGCTGCCTCTTGATCTTCGCCGGCAAGGACGCCTGCGCCAACTTCCTGAGTGCCGCCATGGACGTCGGCACTGGTACCGCCGCCGGCACCGACCAGGTCGATCTTGTTGAACACGCGCAACTGCGGCACGTCGCCGGCGCCGATCTCCTCCAGCACCAGGTCGACCACGCGGCGCAGCGGTTCGCGCTCTTCGTCGGCGGCGTCGCTGACATGCAGCAGCAGGTCGGCGTCGCGTGCCTCGGCCAGGGTGCCGCGGAAGGCGGCGACCAGGTCATGCGGCAGCTCGCGGATGAAGCCCACCGTGTCGGCGATCACCGCCGGACCGCAGGCGAGGTCGTCCAGCCGTCGCACGGTGGGATCGAGCGTGGCGAACAGCTGGTTGGCGGCGTACACGCCACCGGCGGTCAGCGTGTTGAACAAGGTGGACTTGCCGGCATTGGTGTAACCCACCAGGGCTACCCGCGGCACTGTGTTGCGCAACCGCGCACGGCGCTGCTGGCCGCGCTGGGTCTGCACCTTTTCCAGGCGCTTGGTGAGCTGCTTCACCCGCTCGGCGAGCA
>JAJZGE010000552.1 GCA_021798675.1 Pseudomonadota bacterium
CCAGCGTGCCGGCCGCTGCGCCGCTGTCGCCCGCCGCCGGAGCGCCGCAATGAGCCGGCAGCGCCTGAGCACCTGGTGGTTCATCGGCACGCTGGCGTTCGGGCTGCTGCTGATGCTGGTGCCGCTGCCGCATGCGCTGGAGCCGTTCAAGCCCTACTGGCCGGCGCTGTTTCTGCTGTACTGGTCGCTGGAGTCCGAGGATCGCGTGTCGCTGGGGCTGGCCTTCGCCGTCGGGCTGGTGGCTGACCTGCTGAACGGCGTGGTGCTGGGTGAGCAGGCGCTGCGGCTGTGCGCGCTGGTCTTCATCGCGCTGCGCTTCCGCTCGCGTCTGCGCTTTTTCCCGATGTGGCAGCAGGCGTTGGCGGTACTGGCGCTGCTGCTGAACGACCGCGTGCTGCTGCTGATCGTGCGGGTGCTGGCGGGCGCCTCGTTGCCGCCGGCCAGCTGGTGGATCGCGCCGTTCGTCGGCGCTGCGCTGTGGCCGTTCCTGTTCCTGCTGCTAGACGACCTGCGCGCCCGCCTGCGCATCCAGTAACCGATGAAGACCCGCCGCTCGATCAAGGACACCCGTGGCGAGAGTTCGCTGTTCCGGCGGCGTGCGTGGACGGGTTTCGCGCTGATCCTGCTGAGCCTGTGTCTGCTGCTCAGTCGCTTTGTGTTCCTGCAGGTGATGCGTCACAGCGAGTTTGTCACCCGCTCGCAGAACAACAGCGTCAAGCCGCGCGCGATTCCGCCGGCGCGCGGGCTGATCTACGACCGCAACGGCGTGCTGCTGGCCGACAACGTGCCGGCGTTCCGGCTTGAGGTGGTGCCCGAGCAGGTGAAGGACATGCCAGCGCTGCTGGCGCGGCTGGGCCGGGTGGTGCCGCTGGGCCAGGACGACCTCGACGCCTTCAACAAGCTGCTGGCGACGAGTCGGCGCTTCGACAGCGTGCCGCTGAAAATGCACCTGACCGAGGATGAGATGGATCGCTTCGCGGTCAATCGCTGGCGCTTTCCGGGCGTCGACGTGGTGCCGTACCTGACCCGCCGTTATCCGCTGGGGCCGCTGCTGGCGCACGTGGTGGGCTACGTCGGGCGCATCGACGCCAACGACCTGGAGCACCTCGACCCCACGCTTTATCAGGGCACCAGCCACGTCGGCCGCAGCGGTATCGAGCGCTCCTACGAAGACGTGCTTCACGGCACGCCCGGCTACGAGCTGGACGAGGTGAATGCCGATGGGCGCATCCAGCGCGTGCTGGAAACGCATCCGCCTATACCCGGCAAGAATCTTTATCTGAGCATCGACGTGCGCATCCAGAAGGCCGCCGAGGCAGCCTTCGATGGCCGTCCCGGCGCGGCGGTGGTGATCGACCCGCGCAATGGCCAGGTGCTGGCGATGGTGAGCATTCCCACCTTCGATCCCAACCTGTTCGTCAACGGCATCAGCCAGGCCGACTACAGCGCGCTGACCACCGATCCGGAGAAGCCGCTGTACAACCGCGCGCTGCGCGGGGTGTATCCGCCCGGTTCCACGATCAAGCCCTTCCTCGCACTGGGCGGCCTGGAGGAGGGCATCCGGCGACCGCAGGACACGGTGCTGTCGACCGGCCAGTTCTGCCTGCCCGGGCAGTCGCGCTGCTACCGCGACGATACCCGCGGCGGCGACGGTGTCGTCAACATGGAACAGGCCATCGAGCATTCCACCAACACCTATTTCTACAAGCTGGCGCTGGACATGGGCATCGACCGCTTCAGCGCGTGGATGAGCCGCTTCAGCTTCGGCCGCAAGACCGGCATCGACCTGCTCGGTGAATCCGAGGGCGTGCTGCCCTCGCGCGCCTGGAAGGCTGCCCACAGCCGGCAGCCGTGGTATCCGGGCGAAACCGTGATCGCCGGCATCGGTCAGGGTTACTGGGCAGTGACGCCGCTGCAGCTGGGCCATGCGGTGGCCACCCTCGCCGGACACGGCGTGCCGTACGCGCCGCGGCTGGTGATGGCGACCAAGGGCAGCACCGATGCGCGGCCGCAGCTGCTGCCCAACCCGCCGAGCGGGCCTTCGCTGGTGACCAGCACGGCCGACTGGGACGTCGTCAACGCCGGCATGCAGGCGGTGATCGCCGGCGGCACCGGCAAGGGAATGGGCGTGGGCTTTCCGTATCCGATTGCCGGCAAGACCGGCACCGCCGAGCGCTATTCGCGTACCACCGACGCGTACAACACCAACAAGAGCGATGCCTACCTCGCCTCGCGCCACCGCGCCTGGTTCGAGGCCTATACGCCGGCCGACGATCCGCAGATCGCAGTGGCGGTGGTGCTTGAAGCCGCCGCCTGGGGCAAGGACGCCGGACCGATCGTGCGCAAGATCCTCGATGCCTGGATCGCCACCAAGGGCGCCGCGGCACCCAAGGACATTCCGCTGCCGAGTGCGCCGGCGACGGCGGCCGCACCGCTCGCGCCGGTCGAGGATCTGCCGGCGCAAACCTCCAGCAGCGCCGGGGCCACGCCATGATCAGCATCGTCCAGGTGCGCCTGCGCCGATTCCTGCAGCGGGTGCTAACGCGGCCGCGGATCGATCTGCCGCTGGCGCTGGGCCTGTTCGCGCTGGCTACAGTGGGCCTGGTCACGCTGTACAGCGCGGGGGATGGCAACCTGGCGCTGGTCGGCGGCCAGGCCGCACGCTTCGTGCTAGGCGGCGCGCTGCTGCTGTTGATCTCGCGCAT
>JAJZGE010000553.1 GCA_021798675.1 Pseudomonadota bacterium
CGGATCAGGCGTGCGATAGTCGCTTCCCGTGGGCCGCGGATCGACCTGCGGCCAGAACAACTTTCCGCTACGTCCCGGTATCGGGTTGGCCGTCATCACATGCAGCACCGTGATCATGGTCATGCTAGCGCCGATACCCAATGCGATGGCCAGCACCATCAGCGTGGTAAGCACCTTGTTGCGCACGAGACTCCGCCGTGCCAAGTCGAGGTAATAGCCGAACATCCCTTCCCCCAGGCTGCATTGCCTCCCCCGTCATTGGGAGAGGAAAAGGTTCATACGCTGCGCGTCGCCACCACCGGCGGTACCCGCGCCGCCCTCAATGCCGGCGACAGCACCGCGAGCTGGCCCACCATCCAGAGCACGGCGGCGCCGATGGGCAGATACCACAACGGCAGGCGCGGCAATTCGTAGTGCGTCATCAGCATCAGGTTCAGCGCGAGGGCCAAAGCCGCGCCCAGCACGATGCCTGCGCCCACGATCAGGAAGTTCTCGGTCTGGAAGTAGCGCAGGATGTCGCCGCGCGTCGCCCCGATCGCGCGGCGGATGCCGATGCTTCGCGTGCGCTGCTGCACCCAGAAGTTGGCCAGCCCGGCGATGCCCAGCGCGGTGACGAACAGCAGGCCCAGCGCCGAGGCGATCAGCAGGCCGATCATGGTGGTGTCACGCTCGAAGTAGCTCCGGCGCAGTTGTGCGAACGTGCGCGTCTGCTTCGGCGGAATCAATCGGTCGGGATCGATCCGGCTCAGCGTGGCAACGGCAGCCTTGAGCACGCGATCGCGATCCGTCGGCGCGCTGCGCATCACGTAATTCACCGTGTTGTCGCCCGGCAGCGACGGCGCTATCACGCTGAACTGGTCGACGGCCGGCGTGCGCAGTCGCGGGCGCAGCAATGTATCCACCACGCCCACGATGCGAATGGGCCTGCTTCCCCCCATGTAAAGGCTCTGCCCCAGCGCGCTCCGTCCAGGGTAGAGCTGCGCTGCCAGGGCCCGGGTGATGATCACGCTGGGGACGGCGGCGATCATCCAGCCGGGCTTGGCCGGCAGGTACTCGCCAGGCTGGAAGTCCCGCCCGGCTGCAAGCTTCAGCCCCAACGTCGCCAGTTCGCCCGGCGAACCGCTGTAGACGCTGGCGTCCACGCAACCGGCCACGCCATCCATCGAATGCGCCGCTATGGCCTGGTTGAGGCTCTGCAGGCTGTTGCAGGTGCCGTAGCTGGATTCGTCGCGGCTCAGCGGCAGCGAGTCCACCGCCACCACGGCCTGCACGCCGGGCACCGAGCGCAGCGCGGCCAGATCCTCGGCGTGCCGCGTCTGCGGGTTCTCGCCCTTGGTGATGCCCTCGACGCCCACCATCGACAGCGTGTTCTCCGCCAGCCCGGTGGGCAGCGTCACCTGGCGCACGCGGTTGGCGATCATGAATGCCACGTTGCAGACGATGGCGCAGGTAAACGCCACCTGCAGTCCCAGCAGTACGGCCGTGAGCTTGTGGTGGCGCAAGGTGGAAAGTATCGGTCTGATCTGCATGGCAGGCTCCGTGCGCCTCACTGGGCTTTCAGTTGCAATGCGGGCATCACCCGACACGCGCGCCACGCCGGCAGCAGCCCGGCCAGCAGGCTGGCGGCAATCGCCAGCGCGAGCGTGCCCAGCAGCATCGGCACGTCCATCTGCGCCAGATGCGCGTAGTCGTCGGGGCGCTGGCGGATGCTCCACAGCCCGAGCTGTGCGATCAGCAATCCCGATGCGCCGCCGGCCACGCCGATCACGGCCGACTCGACACCCAACTGCATGAAGATGTCGCGCCGCCGCGCGCCCAGCGCACGACGCACGCTGATCTCGCCGCTGCGCCGCAGGAACTTCGCCAGCAGCAAGGCCACGATGTTGAGCATGCACACGAACAGGAAGCCCAGCGCCAGCCACAGCTGCAGGCGCAGGTCGTTTGGCACCAGGTTCTCGTGCGCCAGCCAGGCCATCAAGCCATACAGTTTCGCGTTGGTCGGCGGGCGCTGGAAACGACCCAATGCCTTCTGCTGCGCCGAGTAGTCGATCAGGAACTGTCGGTAGCCGGCGACCTGCGCCGGCGTGTCCAGTTGCACCCAGAACTGCAGCCAGGTGGTGGTCGGACTGACCATGCGCGTGTCGGCATGATCCTCGCCCCAGCCGTTGAAGTTGCCGTTGACGTCGAGCTTGAGATCCACCGCGGTCGACAGCGGCAGGAAGAACTTGTCGCCGTCGCTGTAGCGCCTGGCCGAAGCGTCGACGTAGAACATCGGCGACGGCTGCCAGTCGGCCGTCACGCCGACCACCCGGAAGTCGTGGCCGCCGAGCCGCACCATCCTGCCGACGACGTCGACACCACCAAGCAATTTGCGGCTGAGCGTGTCGCTGAGCACCACCACGTGCGCGCGTGCGTCGTCCTCAGCTGCCGACCAGCCCTGCCCCCGTTCGAACGGCACCCCGAACATCGCGAAGAAATCCGCGGTGGTGTAACGGCCATCCGCGTAGAACGGCTGCGCGCCCGTGCGCGGCGGCCGCACCAGCAGGTCGCCGCCGGCCATCGCCGCCTGCCGCACAGCGCGATGCGCCTTGAGCAGCGCCATCGCGTCCGGCCAGGTCAGGTTGCTGGCTGCATCGCCCGCGATGTCCATGCCCTTGAAGCCGATCGGCAACGGATCGAGATGCGGCGTATAGAGCTGCGCGC
>JAJZGE010000554.1 GCA_021798675.1 Pseudomonadota bacterium
CGTTCCACCAGTAGCTGGGGCAACTGGTCGAGCAGCAGGCGCACAGGATGCATTCGTACAGGCCGTCGAGCTTCTTGCGCTCTTCCGGCGACTGCAGCCGCTCGCGATCGGGGGTGGTGCTCTGCGTGCGCAGCCACGGCTTGATCGAGGCGAACTGGGCATAGAAGTGGCTGAGATCGGGCACCAGATCCTTCACCACCGGCATGTGCGGCAGCGGATAGATCTTCACGTCGCCCGAGTCGCACTCGCCGATCGCCTTGGTGCAGGCGAGCGTGTTGGTGCCGTCGATGTTCATCGCGCAGGAGCCGCAGATGCCTTCGCGACAGGAGCGGCGCAGGGTAAGCGTGGGGTCGATCTCGTTCTTGATCTTCAGCAGCGCATCGAGAACCATCGGGCCGCACGCGGCCAGATCGACCTCGTAGGTGTCGATGCGCGGATTCTCGCCGTCGTCCGGCGACCAGCGGTAGACGCGGAAGGTGCGCGGCTTCTTCGCATCCCTGGCGGCGAAGTGCTTGCCGGGCTTGATCCTGGAATTCTTGGGTAGCGTGAACTCGGCCACGATTGCCTCACTCTGTGTTGCCTGCCACTACAGCTCGTCTGGCGAGCGCCGTTGGAACCTTTGCCAAACCGGTGTGCCGATCAGTACACGCGCTTCTTCGGCGGCACCACGTCGACCTCGTCGGTCAGCGTGTACATGTGTACCGGGCGGTAGTCGAAGCGGGTGTTGCCGGCATCGTCGACCCACACCAGCGTGTGCTTCTGCCATTCGAGATCGTCGCGCTCGGGGAAATCCTCGCGCGCATGGGCGCCGCGGCTTTCCGGCCGCTGCGCCGCCGAGTGCATGGTGGCCACCGACTGCGCCAGCAGGTTGGACAGCTCCAGCGTCTCGATCAGGTCGGAGTTCCATACCAGCGAGCGGTCGCTGACGCCGACGTCGCTGAACGATGCGTAGACATCGGAGATCCTGCGGCTGCCTTCCTGCAGCGTTTCGCCGGTGCGGAACACCGCGGCGTCCTTCTGCATGGTGCGCTGCATTTCGGCGCGGATCTTCGCCGTGGGCGTGGCGCCCTTGGCGTGGCGCAGGTTGTCGAAGCGGGTCAGCGCCTTGTCCAGCACGCTGGCCGGCAGGTCCTTGTGCGCCACTCCCGGCTGGATCAGCTCGGCGCAGCGCTGTGCCACCGCGCGGCCGAACACCACCAGGTCGAGCAGCGAATTGGAGCCGAGCCGGTTGGCGCCATGCACCGACACGCAGGCCGCCTCGCCGATGGCGAACAGGCCCGGCACCACGGCATCGACATCGTCGCCCTTCTTCTGCACCACTTCGCCGTGGTAGTTGGTCGGGATGCCGCCCATGTTGTAGTGCACGGTGGGAATCACCGGGATCGGCTCCTTCGTCACGTCGACGCCGGCGAAGATGCGCGCGCTCTCGGCGATGCCTGGCAGGCGCTCGTTGATCACCTCCGGCCCCAGGTGCATCAGGTTCAGATGGATGTGGTCCTTGTGCTCGCCGACGCCGCGACCCTCACGGATCTCGATCGTCATGGCGCGACTGACCACGTCGCGCGAGGCCAGGTCCTTGGCGTTGGGCGCATAGCGCTCCATGAAGCGCTCGCCTTCGGAGTTGGTGAGATAACCGCCTTCGCCGCGCACGCCCTCGGTGATCAGGCAGCCGGCGCCGTAGATGCCGGTGGGGTGGAACTGCACGAACTCCATGTCCTGCAGCGGCAGGCCCGCGCGCAGCACCATGCCGCCGCCGTCGCCGGTGCAGGTGTGCGCCGAGGTGGCGCTGAAGTAGGCGCGGCCGTAGCCGCCGGTGGCCAGCACCACCGCATGGCCGCGGAAGAAGTGCAGCGTGCCCTCGTTCATGTCCAGCGCCAGCACGCCGCGGCAGACGCCCTCGCTGTCGAAGATCAGGTCGATCGCGAAGTATTCGATGAAGAAGGTGGCGTCATGCGCCAGCGCCTGCTGGTACAGCGTGTGCAGGATTGCGTGGCCGGTGCGGTCGGCCGCGGCGCAGGTACGTTGCGCGGTGCCCTTGCCGTAGTGCGTGGTCATGCCGCCGAACGGGCGCTGGTAGATCTTGCCTTCCTCGGTACGCGAGAACGGCACGCCGTAATGCTCCAGCTCGATGATCGCGGGGATCGCCTCGCGACACATGTACTCGATCGAGTCCTGGTCACCGAGCCAGTCGGAGCCCTTGATGGTGTCGTAGAAGTGGAAGCGCCAGTCGTCCTCGCCCATGTTGCCCAGCGCGGCAGAGATGCCGCCCTGCGCCGCCACGGTGTGCGAACGGGTGGGGAACACCTTGGTGATGCAGGCCGCCTTGAGGCCCTTCTCGGCCAGCCCGAAGGTGGCACGCAGGCCGGCGCCGCCGGCGCCGACCACGATCACGTCATAATTGTGCTGCTGGATCTTGTAGCTTTCCATCGAATCAGTCGCTCCAGCGTCAGTGGGTCAGCGCAATGCGCAGCACGGCCAGCACACCCGCCAGCGCGCCGAGCACCGCGAGAAACCGGATCGCCAGCAGCAGGCCCAGGGCCCGCCAGTGGGTGTGCACGTAGTCCTCGACGACCACCTGCAGGCCCAGCACAGCGTGCCAGAACAGGGTAATCACGAAGGTGATCAGCAGCAGCGCGTTCCACGGCTGCGCCACCGCCGCGCGGGCCGTGGCGTAATCGGCGTGCAGCAGGCCGAGTACGG
>JAJZGE010000555.1 GCA_021798675.1 Pseudomonadota bacterium
GGCCGCGGCCGAGAAAGCGCGCCCGATCGGTTTCGTACGCGGGCACGGCGCTGGCCAGCGCGCCCTCGACCTGCAGCGCATGCGCGGCCCACACGCTGGCCTCGCTGTCCGCGCGACGGCGGCGGGTGGCCAGCAGCAGCTGTTGCGCCGCCACCCACTCGGTCTGCACGAACATCTTGGAAAACGCCGGGTGCGCATCATCCGCGCCGATCGGCCCAAGCACCAGTTCGGCATACGAGGTCAGCGACAGCGTGCGCGTGCGGTCGCCGTGATTGCTGACCGTGAGGCAGCGCAGCTCGACGTCCGCCGCGTCGGCCACCGCCACCTCCAGCATGCTGTGCAAGCTGTGGTGGCGGCGCCGGAAGCTGACGCGGCCGGCGCTGAAATCCATCGCGTCGTCGGGCATGCCCAGGCCCAGCGGCTGCCGCGTGGCCGACCACACCTCGCCACTGGCCTCGTCACGCAGCAACAGGTAGCTGCCCCACGCGTCGCCGACCGGGTCCTCGCGCCAGCGCGTCACCGCCAGCCCGCGCCAGCGGCTGAAGCCGGTGCCGCTGGCGCCCAGCATCACGCTGTACGCGCGGTTCGACGACAGACCATTCGCGAGCAGGCAGCGGTCGGGCGTGGCGGAGGTATCGCGCGAGCGGGATGACATGGACAGTCCGTGCCGATGGAGTGAAGCATCAGCATGCGCCCGGCACAGCATCCCCGGCGTCAAGAGCGCGGCGTCGACCTCGGCTTAACGATGCCGCGGAGTAGGATGCCCCGATGATTCGTCCAAGCGAGCGCCATGCAGTCGCCGTACCCGTGGTGTCATTGCGCATGCGGGCACACCGGAGCAGCGACGCTTGATCGCGCCCCCGCCTGCCGCACCGATCGCGCTGCCGATGCTGGCCGACGAGGCGCTGCTCGACCGGCTGCAGCGTGCCGCGTTCGATTACTTCGTGCACAACATGAACCCTGGCAACGGCCTGATCCCCGACACCTCGCGCGACAACTCGCCGGTGAGCATCGCGGTGGTCGGCTTCGCGCTGTCGGCGTATCCGGCAGCGGTGCAGCGCGGCTGGATGGCGCGCGATGAGGCGGTGCGACGCAGCGTGGCGGCGCTGCGCTTCTTCCGCGACAGCGACCAGAGCGGCGGCCCCACCGCCACCGGCTACCGCGGTTTCTACTACCACTTTCTCGACATCCACAGCGGCGCGCGCGTGTGGCAGTCGGAGCTGTCGATGATCGACACTGCGCTGCTGATCGCCGGCGCGCTCACCGCCGCGATGTATTTCAGCGCCGACAGCGCCGGCGAGACCGAGCTGCGCGCGCTGGTGGATTTTCTCTACCGGCGGATCGACTGGCGCTGGTCGCAGGACGGCGGCGAGACGATCCGCCAGGGCTGGAAACCCGAGTGCGGCTTTCTGCACTACGGCTGGGAGGGCTACAGCGAGGCGATCGTGCTGTACGTGCTGGCGATGGGTTCGCCGACCCACCCGATCAGCGGCGACTGCTACCGCGCCTGGACCGCCACCTACCAGTGGGAAAACCTGTACGACCACGATTACCTCTACGCCGGGCCGCTGTTCGTGCACCACTTCTCGCACGCGTGGCTCGATCTGCGTGGCATCCGCGACCGTTTCATGCGCGAGAAGCGCGCGGACTATTTCGAGAACAGCCGTCGCGCGGTGCTGATCCAGCGCGAGTACGCCTGGCGCAACCCGCACGAGTTCGATGGCTACGACGAAAACGGCTGGGGGCTGTCCGCCTGCGACGGCCCCAGCGACGAGCAGCTCGGGCTGGCCAACGAACCACGCCGGCTGTTCGGCTATGCCGCGCGCGGCGTGCCTTACGGGCCGGACGACGGCACGCTGTCACCCTCGGCGGTACTGTCCTCGCTGCCCTTTGCGCCCGACATCGTGCTGGCCGCCGTGCGCAACCTGCTGCTGCGCTATCCGGAAATGCTCAGCGACGACCGCCTCACCAGCAGCGTCAATCCTTCGCTGATCGATGCCGATGGCAAGGCCTGGGTCTCCGCCGGCCACTACGGGCTCGACCAGGGCATCGTGCTGATGATGATCGAGAACCACCGCAGCGGCCTGCTGTGGCAGCTGATGCGCGGCTGCAGCTACCTGCGCGAGGGCCTGCGCGTGGCCGGCTTTCGCGGCGGCTGGCTGTTGGCGCCCGCGCCGGCCGGAGCGCGCTGATGTCGCTTCACGCCAGTCCGCTCATCACCCCGCAGGACGTGTACGAACGCGAGCGGCTGGCCCACGTGCATCCCGAAACGTGGCGCAATCCGACCCCGCCGGAGCGCTACCAGCTGGTGATTGTCGGTGCCGGCCCGGCCGGGCTGGCCGCGGCGGAGCTGGCCGCCACGCTGGGTGCACGGGTGGCGTTGATCGAGCGCCATCTGCTCGGCGGCACCTGCCTCAACAACGGCTGCGTGCCGTCGAAAACGCTGATCCGCACCGCGCGGCTGTATGCCGACATGCGCAATGCCAGCCGCTACGGCGCGCATCCACCCGCCGAGATCGAGGTCGACTTTGCCGCCGCGATGGAGCGCGTGCGCCGCATCCGCAGCCACCTCGGCGGCAGCGATTCGGTGCGCAAGCTGGCCGCCGCCGGGGTGGACGTGTACTTCGGCAACGTGCAGTTCACCGGCGTCGACTCGCTGACGGTCAATGCGGAGGAAGCGCTGCGCTTCGACAAGGCCA
>JAJZGE010000556.1 GCA_021798675.1 Pseudomonadota bacterium
CAGCGTGTAGTTCACGGTGGAGGTGACCGAGGCCATGTTGCCGTCGGCGTCGATGATCGAGAAATGCGTGGTGTGCATGCCCGGCTGGGCGGCCTCGGCGGCCGGCAGCATCGACGACGGCGTGGCCCGGTCGGCCAGGATGCTCTGGCGCAGGCCGTCGGCGTAGTACGGCGAGAGCAGCATCTGCAGCGGCATCTTCACGAAATCCGGGTCACCCAGATAATCGTTGTGATCGCGGAACGCGCGGCGCATCGCCTCCACGATGTAGTGCACGCGGTGCGCCTGATCGAGTTTGCCCAGGTCGTAGCCGGACAGGATGTTGAGGATCTCCGCGATCGCCACGCCGCCGGAGGACGGCGGCGGTGCGGTGATGATGCGGTAGCCGCGATAGTTCACGATGATCGGCGCGCGCTCCTTCGCGCGGTAGCTGGCCAGGTCGGCCATGCTCCAGTTGCCGCCGGCGGCATCCACGGCGGCAACCAGCTTTTTCGCGGTGGCGCCGCGATAGAAATCGGCGTCGCCGTGTGCCGCCAGCAGTTCCAGCGTGCGCGCCTGGTCCGGATCGCGCCAGATCGCTCCGGCGACCGGCGGCGCACCGGCGGGCAGGTATTTGGCGGCCGAGGCTGGCCAGCGCCGCAGGTTTTTCTGCTCTTCGGCAATCGCGTCGCGCAGCCGCGCATCCGGCTTGAAACCGTCGCGGGCAATGCGGATCGCCGGCGCCAGCGACTCGCGCAGCGGCAGCTTGCCGTAGCGCCGGGCGATCAGCGCCAGCCCGGCCGGTTCGCCGGGAATGCCGGCCGACAGCGGTCCCTTCAGCGCCGTGTCGCGGTTGGGGCTGCCGTCCGGATTGAGGTAGTCCTTGCTGTTGACCGCGGCAGGCGCCGTCTCGCGCGCGTCGATGAACACGTCGCGGCCGTCCTTCGCCCGATGCAGCACGGCCATGAAGCCGCCGCCCAGGCCCGAACTTTCCGGCTCCACCACCGACAGCGCCGCCGCCACCGCCACTGCGGCATCGAAGGCATTGCCGCCCCTGGCCAGCACTTCCAGGCCGGCATCGGTGGCCAGGAAGTTGGCGCTGGCAATTGCCGCATGCCCCGGCCGCTGCGCCAGCGAGGCCGGCGGGCTGCGCGGCGCGGCATCCGCAGCGCACGCCGCACTGCCCACCATCAACAGCAGGCTCAGCGCCAGCACCGGCAGGCTCAGCGGTGCCCTGCGCGATGACCGCGCGCGATCATGCAGTGAAAAACTCATGCGGCAGATTTCCTGGCCATCAGATGGCGGTACTTGAGATCGAGCTGGGCCGGCGACTCGGCGTTTTCGGGATCGCTGATGATGCACTCGACCGGGCACACCACCACGCATTGCGGTTCGTCGTGATGGCCGAAGCATTCGGTGCACAAGGCCGGGTCGATCACGTAGAACTCGTCGCCCAGCGAGATCGCCTGGTTCGGGCAGGCCGGTTCGCAGACGTCGCAGTTGACGCAGGTATCGAGGATCTTCAGGGACATGGCCCGAATATTACACGCTGGGCGAAGCACCGGACACGCGCCCGGCAGCCCGGTGCCAGCGTGTCCGGCAGGCCTGCGCGCCGGACACGGCAACGCGCAGGCCGATCCCCTACCGCTGTTTACATCTGGACGAAGTGGAACGTGGCGCCGGTCGGCTTCAACGCATCGGACACGCGCTGCTCGTCCGCCTTGTCGCCGATGAAGACGATGATCACGTCCTTGAACGAGCCGGGCTTGGCGTCCTTGAAGGCGGCCACCACCAGGTCGGCGGTGGTGCTGGAGACCGGGCCGGCGAAGGCCAGCAGGTTGCCCGGCAGCACGCCGCGGGCCACGGTGTCCTGCACACTCTGCAGCTGGCGGTCGTTCTGCGCCTTGGCCTCGTCGGTATCGCCGGCCGTCACCAGATAGGCGTACGGCTGGCTCGCCTGCATGCCCTGCAGGTTGTTCTGCACCAACTGGCCAAGGTAGGCGTTCCACGCCTTGGTATCGGTCGGGTTGGTCGGCTTGGTCAGCTGCTGCGTGGCCTGCTGGCTGGCCTGCTGGTCGGCCGCCTTCTTGCCGCAGCCACTCAGGGCGAGCGCAGCGGTCAGGGCGAGGGCAGCGATGAGGACGATCTTACGCATGGTGGTCACCTTCGGTTTCGGGTTGCTTGTGGGAGCCGGGCCGGCTCTTCTGCCAGCGCTGCCGCATGGCCTGCTGCACCGCCGGATGCACGAAACCGGAGATATCGCCGCCCAGGCGGCCGATCTCGCGCACCAGCGAGGAAGAGATGAAACTGTATTGTTCCGCCGGCGTCAGGAACAGCGTCTCCGCCTGCGGAATCAGATGGCGGTTCATGCTGGCCAGCTGGAACTCGTATTCGAAATCCGACACGGCGCGCAGCCCGCGGATGATCACGCCGGCGCCGATCTCCTCGACAAAGCTGGCCAGCAGGCAATCGAAGCCGCGCACTTCCACATTCGGCAGGTCGGCCAGCGCCAGCCGCGCCAGCGCGATCCGCTCGCCGATGCCGAAGCCCGGCGCCTTGCTGGAGCTGTCGGCCACCGCCACGATCACCCGCTCGAACAGCGGCGCGGCGCGCGTCACCAGGTCGGCATGGCCGTTGGTGATCGGGTCGAAGGTGCCGGGATAGACGGCCAGGCGCGGATTGCCCAAGGGTTTGCTCACGGGTCGAAGCGGCAGTGAAAGTG
>JAJZGE010000557.1 GCA_021798675.1 Pseudomonadota bacterium
GCCAGACCGACGCGTCGACGCAGGCCCTTGGAGAGCGTCTCGATGCAGGTTTCCAGGACGCTCTCCAGCTGCAGCCAGCCCACCACCTCGTCGAAGCGGCGGCGCCCCACCTCCGCACCGAGCTTGCGCATGCGGGCGATGAACACCAGGAACTCGCGCACCGTCATCTCGCCGTAACTGGGCGCGCCTTCGGGCAGGTAGCCCAGCGCGCGGCGCGCCGCCAGCGGCTCGCGCTGCACGTCGTGTCCGCAGACCCGCGCGGTACCGCTGGTGGGCGCGAGGAAACCGGCGATCATGCGCATCGCGGTGGACTTGCCCGCGCCATTGGGACCGAGCAGGCCAAGCACCTGACCCGGTTCGGCGCGGATGCTCAGCGCATCCACCGCAATGAGGTGGCCGTAGCGGCGGGTGAGTCGTTCGGTCTCGATCATGGATGAGCGGGCGAAGAAATCCCATGCAATGTACCGCAAGGACGCGGCAAGGTTCCGCCGCATCGGCACGAATGGCGTAGTGGCAGGTTGCCGTGCCTAGCGTGTCCGGGGTCGCGACAGGGTGTGCCGATGGCGGCGTGCGCAAGAAAAAAGGCCCTTCCGGAGAAGGGCCTTTCGGTGATGCGACCGCTGGGGATCAGTTGCTTGCCGCAGGTGCCGGTGCGGAACCGGCGGGCGCCGGGGCGCTGCCGGAGGCGGCCGGCTCCACGTCCAGGGTCGGCTGCTTCATGCCGGCGGCCTGTTCCGGGGTCTGGTTCGGCGCGTTGGTGATCGGCAGGTACACGTCGTATTCGGCGTAGCTGGTGATGTTGCCCTGCGCGTCCTTCACCTCGGGCTTGGCGAGGATGTCGTAGCTGCGGTGGACCACGTCGTCGAACTTGTAGCCGTGGGTCAGCGCATAGGCCTTCAGCATGTCGCGGGTCTGCGGTATACCGGCGGCGGTGCCGTTCCACACGCCTTCCAGCGCCGCACCACCGAACGCCAGGGTGGCGCGCACGTTGCCGTCCACCACGAGGCGGCCATGGCCGTCGTGATCGCCCGGATTGAGCGTGGCCGGAGCGGCCGGGGCAGCAGCGGTGCTCGCGTCGGCCGGGGCGCTGAGGTCCGTCGCCGGCGTGGTCGGCGCGGTCAGCTGCTGGGTCTGGCCGTTGACGTTGAGGCTGCTCGAATCGATCGGCATCGCCACGTCGAAGGTGTAGGTGGTATCGCCGTAATTGGTGGTGAAGACGATGCGCGGGCCGGTGACGTTCACGCCCAGCTTCTTCGCCGCAGCCTGGATCTGCGCTACCGCCTTGTCGACGGTGTCGGCCAGGCCTTCGATGCCGTCCTTGCGCTGGATCGAGGCCGGCACCAGCAGCACCGGGGTCGGCTCGGTCTGGCGGATGTACGGGATCAGGTCACCGTAGTTGACGTTCGGCACCGCGGCCAGCACGTTCTGCAGGCTGTTCAGGCCGTACTGGATGAACGCATCGGGATCGCCGTGGATGTAAAGGTTGGCGAAGCGGTTGACCAGGTTCCAGCCGTACTTCACGTCGTACGACCAGGTGACCTTGGTGAGCTGGTTGCGGCTGCCCTGGCGCTCCAGGTCGAAGGTGAAGGTCTTGTCGTAGCCCTTCCAGCCGTTCTCGATGTCCCACACGACCTGCGCGGTCTTGGCGGTGCCGTCGACCTTGTTGAAGTTCGGGGTGGCGCTGTCGATGGTGATCGAGCCATTGCCCACGGCAGGGTTGCCGCTGGCCCAGCTGATCTCGGCGCCGGGGCCGTAAGACTTGCCGGAGAAGGTGTACTTGATCTGCGGGTCGCGCGCGGTCAGCACCGAGTACTCGGGCAGGCGGCGCAGGTTGTCCACCACGTCGTACACCTGGCGCATGTCCTTGCCGAGCACCAGCGAGCGCTCGATGTGGCCGCTGCCGGGCATCACCACCGCGGCTACCACGCCAATGCCGATGACGATGGCACACGCCATCAAGAATTCAAGAACACGAACACGCATCATTCCAGGGTCTCCGAGCGTTGGTACGCGGTACTCAGGTGTTGCCCCAGCCGTCGTGCGAGCCGTGCAGTTGGCTCGAACACGGGGAGA
This sequence comes from Pseudomonadota bacterium, assembly GCA_021798675.1. Next base: position 2,074 of record JAJZGE010000557.1, read on the forward strand.
TGGCGGGGGTCGGCAAACGCCGAAGGCTGGGATGTTACTTGCTCGTGCGCCGGAACGCCATCGGCTCGCGGCAAGCCGTTTGGACGGCCACAAAGCCTTGCTGCGCCTGGCTTGTCGGCAGGTGGCCGGCATTGCGCCGCAGCATCCGCGCGCGCATGGCGGGCGCCGCCGCGCGGCGCGTCAGACGATGCCGAGCTCCAGCGCCTTGAGCACGGCCCGGGTGCGGTCGCGCACGCCCAGCTTGGAGAGGATGTTGGAGACGTGGTTCTTCACCGTGCCCTCGGCCACCTTCAGCGAGTTGGCGATTTCCTTGTTGGAATAGCCGCCGGAAAGCAGCCGCAGGATCTCGGTCTCGCGCTCGGTCAGCGGGTCGGGCTGCTCCAGGCTGGTGAACTGGTTCTGCATCCGCCCCACCCCGGCCAGCAGCCGCTGGGTGACCATCGGCGCGACCAGCGAGCCGCCGGCGGCCACGGTGCGCACGGCCTCCACCAGTTGTTCCAGCGAAACGTCCTTCAGCAGGTAGCCGCGCGCGCCGGCCTTCAGGCCCTGCAGCACCAGCTGGTCGTCGTCAAAGGTGGTGAGGATGATGGTGGGCGGCAGCTCGTTGCGCGCGGACA
>JAJZGE010000558.1 GCA_021798675.1 Pseudomonadota bacterium
ACTGGATCTGCCTGCGGCCCTGCAGGCGCGGCTGTGGCGGGCCATGCCGGCGGCGCAGCGCTGCCTGGACCGCCACGAATACTTCAAGCATGCGCAGTGCCTCGGCTTCCGGCCGGCGCCGTTCTTCGGCCGCGCGCTGAACATGCTGGATACCGTCAACGCCAGCGCCTTCACTGCCTGGATACGCGCGCATGCCGGGCAGACGGTGAGCCGGGGCGCGGTACGGGCGGCTTTCCGGCGCGGCTTCGGACCCGATTCGCGGCATGCGCTGGAGCTGCGCTGCGGACGCCGGCCCGGCGCGGCGCAGACGGACGTGCTGGTGCAGGCGTGGATGACCGTGCGCGCCGGGCGGCTGGCGCGGTTTCCTGCGCCGGACAGCTTCGGGCACGGCCGCCGCGGCAACTGCCCGGCGCGCATTTTCATCGCGCGCTGAAGATCGCTGGCCCTCCCCACCGGCGGCGGAGCCGGTCCCGCGCGTCTCCAACGGCGCCCGCGCGGCTGGCGCGGGCGAGCACGCCGCAACCTCTCGGCGCTGCGATGCCGCTTCTGTCACATGCATTGCGCAAGCCCGGCGGCATAATTTTACGATTCGTAAGATTGGAGCTGTTGCGATGCCGCTGAACACCCGCCCGTGCCTGCCGGTCGTCCTGGGCTTGATCCTGCTGATCGTCGGCAGCGCGCTGCCGGTGGCCGTTGCCTGCGCGGCGCACACCGCAGCCGTGCCGGATACCGCGCCGGAAACGCCGCAGCGCTGGTTCGCCGAGGGTGCCGCCGCCGCGCGCCAGGCCATCGTCGAGGTCGGCGGGCCGCAGCGTGCGCGCAACGTCATCGTGTTCCTGGGCGATGGCATGGGCTTTACCACAGTGGCTGCCAGCCATATCTACGCCGGCCAGAAACTGGGTAGGGACGGCGAGAGCTTCCGTCTCAGTTTCGAGCGGTTTCCCTACACGGCGCTCAGTCGCACCTACGAAACCGATCAGCAGACGCCTGATTCGGCCGGCACCATGACCGCGATCATGACCGGGGTGAAGACCAGGGCCGGCTTCATCGGCGTCGACCAGCGCGCCCGCCGCGGCGATTGCCGTAGCGCGCAAGGCGCCGCGTTGCTCACCGCGCTGCAACTGGCCGGCAGCGCCGGCATGGCCACCGGCGCGGTCACCACCACGCGCATCACCCACGCGACGCCGGCGGCAACCTATGGTCACAACCCCGAGCGCAACTGGGAGGTGGACGCCGACTTGCCATCCGCGGCCAGGGCCGCCGGCTGCGCCGATTTCGCCGCGCAACTGGTCGACAGCGCTCGCGCCGGTCTGCTCGACGTGGCGCTGGGCGGCGGCCGCACCGCGTTCATGCCCGCCGGCCAGCCGGATCCGCAGCACCAGGGCTACTTCGGCCAGCGCCTGGACGGACGCGACCTGGTCGCCGCATGGCTGCGCCTGCCGCGCAGCGCCTACGTGTGGAATGCGACCCGGTTGGCCGCCGTCGATGCGGCGCGCACGCGGCGCTTGCTGGGCCTGTTCAATCCTTCGCACCTCGAATACGACATCGACCGCCGGCGGATGCAGCGGGACGAGCCGACGCTGGCGCAGATGACCGCCAAGGCCATCGATATCCTGCAGCGTGATCGCCAGGGTTATTTCCTGATGGTCGAGGGCGGTCGCATCGACCACGCCCTGCACGCCGGCAACGCGTTCCGTGCGCTGGACGAAACCCGCGCGTTCGCCGCGGCCGTGGCCGAAGCAGTCAGACGCACCGCCGGCACCGACACGCTGATCGTGGTCACCGCCGATCACAGCCACACGCTGACCTTCGCCGGCTATCCGAAGCGCGGCAACGACATCCTCGGCCTGGTCGAAGGCCCGCACGACAGCTACTACATGCCGGTCGCCCCCGGGCTGGCGCGCGATGCGCTGGGCCGGCCCTACACCACGCTCGGTTTCGCCAACGGCCCGGGCTACAGCGGCGCCAGCGACCGCCAGCCCGAGGGCCCCAAGCATTTTCCGCATTACTTCAGCGCCTATTCCGGCATCCGCGACGGCCGCGGCAATCTCGCCGCGGCGCCTTCCGACGACACCGACTACCTGCAGGAATCCGTGCTGCCGCTGAAGGACGAAACCCACGGCGGCGAGGACGTCGGCATCTGGGCCAGCGGCCCCGGTGCTCGCGCCTTCCACGGCGAGTTCGAGCAGAACGCCATCTTCCACCTGATCGTGCAGCAGACGCCGCGCATGCGCGCCGCGCTCTGCGAACTCGGCACCTGCGATACGCGCGGCGTGCCGGTGAAGCTGCCGCGCCCGGACCGGTGAACATGCCCGGCATGCCTGCCGCGGCCGCGCTCGGCGGCACGGTGCGACGCGTCCTGAGCCGCCATGGGCGCACTGCGGCCGCTGCCTGAATATTGCGTATTAACAACAGCCTTCATACCGTTTCAATACAGCGCCAGTCGCCGTGGTCCGCCGGCGTGAAGCGCGCGTTAGCCTTGGGTGAGAGCGGGGTGAGATGCACGGCAGCGCTCAGTGCAGAATCAGGAACAACCCCGAGTACAGGCGCCATCCCGGCGTACGCATTTGTCCACCGCACAATTACGGGGTTATCGATGAAATCCTTGCTCACACGCAATCGCCTTTCGTTGTTCATCGGCATGGCGCTGGCGGTTTCCGCCGGCGCGGCTTACGCGCAGAACACCACG
>JAJZGE010000559.1 GCA_021798675.1 Pseudomonadota bacterium
GGTTCGATCCCTACAGCACCCACCAGATAGTGCGGAGCGGTAGTTCAGCTGGTTAGAATGCTGGCCTGTCACGCCGGAGGTCGCGGGTTCGAGTCCCGTCCGCTCCGCCACAGATCCCAAGGGCGCCCCGGTGGCGCCCTTGTCATTTGAACCGTGTGCGTTCCGTGTCTTGCCGACGCCGGGGTGCGTGCACGTGCAGTGCGCTGCCAGTCAGCGCCTTCACCAGGTGTCAGGCGCGTCTCCAACCACGTTGCAGGAAGATATCGATGCTGCAGGCAATACGTAACAAGATGCATGGATGGCCGTCCATCATTCTGCTGGGTATCAGCGTTCTGGCGATGTCGCTGTTCGGCATGGAGCGCTACTTCACCTCGCAAAGCGACACTTACGTGGCGAAGGTCGGCAAGCACGAGATCACGCTGCGCGAATATCAGGACCGCATGAACCAGCTGAGGCAGCGGGCCAGCACCGAACAGGGTGATCACTTCGACGCCAGCATGTTCGAGAAGCCTGCGGTGAAGCTGCAAGTGCTGGATGCGATGATCGACGACCAGTTGCTGCTGCAGGCCAACGCGGACTGGGGCATGCGCGTCGCCGATGCTTCGGTGCGCGACACGATTGCCGCCATTCCTGCGTTTCAGTTGAACGGCCAGTTCGATCCCACCAGCTATCGCGCATTTCTCGCCAGTCAGGGCAAGACTGCCGAGATGTTCGAGAACGAGATCCGTTCCTCGCTTGCCGCGCAGCTGTTGCCCGACGCGATCAATGACAGCACGATCGTCACCGACACCCAGGTCAACGACTTCCTGAGCCTGGCCACCCAGCGCCGCGATCTGCGGTACTTCGTGCTGCCCGCACCCAAGCTGGCTGACAGCCAGGTCACCGACGCCGAGATCAACGCCTATTACAGGGCGCATCAGGCCGACTACATGAATCCCGAGCAGGTCTCGGTGAAATACATCGAGGTGGACGGCGCCAAGCTGACACCGGACAGCACGCCCAGCGACGAGCAGCTGAAGAAGCGCTACGACGAGGAGAAGCAACGTTTCGTGCTGCCGGAGCAGCGGCTGGTGTCGCACATCCTGATCAACGTGCCGGCCAATGCCACGCCGCAGCAGCAGAAGGCCGCGCTGGCGAAGGCCGACAAGATCGCCGCTGTGGCCACGCCTGCCAATTTTGCCAAGCTGGCCGAACAGGACTCGGACGATCTGGGTTCCAGGCGCCAGGGTGGCGACCTTGGCTGGCTCGAAAAGGGCGTGACCAACGCGGTGTTCGATTCGACCATGTTTGCCCTGCAGAAAGGTCAGATTTCCAAGCCGGTGCTGACGCCTGACGGCTACGACATCCTCTGGCTGCGCGACATCCGCAGCGGCCAGGCCAAGCCATTCGACGAAGTGCGCGCCCAGCTGATCAAGGAGCTTTCGACCTCGGCGGTCGATCGCAAGTACAACGAGGTTGCCGGCAAGCTTTCCGACAACACCTTCCAGAATCCGTCATCGCTGGAGCCGGCCGCAGCCGCGCTGAAGCTGCCGATCCAGACCACCCCGCTGTTTTCACGGCAGGGTGGAACAGGGCTGGCGGCCGACCCCAAGTTCATCGCGGCGGCCTTCGCTGACGACGTGCTGGTCCAGGGCAACAATTCCGGCCTGATCAATCTGGGTCCCGACCATTCGGTGGTGATGCGGCTGGACAAGCACGTGGCGGCGGCGGTGCGGCCGCTGGCCGACGTACGTGCCGATGTGCAGAAACAGATCCTCGACCAGCGCATCGCCGCCGCCGCGAAGAAAGCTGCGGATGCCGCGCTGGCACGACTGCGCAAGGGGGAGCCCATGCAGGCGGTGGCCAGCGCGCTGGGTGCCAGCCTGAAGACGATCAGCGAGGCCGTGCGTGGCCAGACAGCCGCTCCGGCGCCGCTGTTGCAAGAGGCGTTCGTGCTGCCGCATCCGGTAGCCGGCAAGCCGCAGTTTGCCGCGGTGGACATGCACGATGGCAGCTACGCGCTGCTGGCACTGGACAAGGTGCAGGGCGGCGATCTGTCCAAGATCACGCCGGAACAGCGTGAATCGCTGCGTCAGCAGATGGCGCAGGTGTATGGTCTTGAGGCCAGGCGCGAACTGCTCGACGTGCTCCGGGCGAAGGCCGAGATCAAGATCAACAAGAGCCAGCTGTAAGGCTTGGCTCGGCGGCTGCGATTGCGGTCGCTGCTGCCAGTTACCCGGACAGTTATCCAGAGGGACGGCCCGGCCGCCGTCCCTTTTTCATGTGGCGGATCAGTTGCCGATCACCGCCCGCAGCACCGCTCATGCTGGCGGGCGGGCTGCGCGCAGCGATCACTTCGCGTCGCTCACCTGCAGCACCGTGCCCGGCCGCAGCACGTGTCCGTGCAGATGGTTCCAGCGTTGCAGCTCGGCCACATTGACCGAGTAGCGATGAGCAATCTGCCACAGGCTCTCGCCGCGTCGAACCGTGTGAATCCTGGCGCGCGGCGCGCTGGCGGCCGTGCGCCGCGGGCTTGAGGATGGCGTCCCGCGTTCGGTGCGGGCGCCGTTTGCGCTGACCGCCACGACCGCATCGGACCGCTGCAGCGCGTCCAGGAATCGCTGCTGCAGGCTCGCGGGCAGGATCAGGTAGGGCGCATCGCGGATGTCGATCAGGCTGCCGCGGAAGGCGGCGTTGAGACCCTGCAG
>JAJZGE010000560.1 GCA_021798675.1 Pseudomonadota bacterium
CGACCCGCTGCTCGAGGACTACATCAACGACCTCGGCTTCCGGCTGGTCGCTGCCTGCGCCAAGCCGCGCGACCACTTCCAGTTCTTCGTGGTCAAGGACAACGAGGTCAACGCCTTCGCCATGCCCGGCGGCTACATCGCGGTGAATTCCGGCCTGATCACGATCACCCGCAGCGAAAGCGAGCTGGCCGGTGTGATCGCGCACGAGATCGGCCACATCACGCAGAACCACCTGCAGCGCGCGTTCGAGGATTCGAAGAAGGATGCGCCGCTGATGGCGCTCGTGCTGCTGGGCGCCATCGCCGCCAGCACGGCCGGTCGCAGCGGCGGCGACGCGCCGATCGCCGTGCTGGCCGGCGGACAAGGCCTGCTGGCGCAGAAGGAAATCAACTTCACCCGCAAGGACGAGATCGAAGCCGACCGCGCCGGCATCAAGACCCTGGCCAACGCGGGCTTCGATCCCAACGCGATGGCGGCGTTCTTCCAGCACATGCAGGACGTGTTGAGCACGGGCGCGGGCGGCGAAGCGCCCTCCTTCCTGCAGGATCACCCGGTCACCAGCGACCGCATCGCCGACGCCAAGGCGCGCGCCGGCGCACTGATCGCCGAACAGCAGCGACGCCCTTCCGGCGACACGTTGCTCGCGGGCCAATGGGAACAGATCAGCGCACCGATGCCCTTCGTGCACGGCCCGATCCGGCTCGGGGCGAACGCCGCCGACCCGGCCGGCCTCGACACCTACCAGCTGATGCGCGAACGCGCGCGTGTGCTGACCGGCAACCCCATCAAGCTGGTCGACTACTACGCCAGCAACCTGAAGAGCAATCCGGGCTTCGATACTCCGGCCAACCGCTACGGCTATGCGCTGGCGCTCACCCGCAGCGACCGCGGCGCGCAAGCCGTGGCGCAGCTCCAGCCATTGCTGAAGGCACATGCCGGCAGCCTGATCCTGACCCTGGCGCTGGCCGACGCCGAGCGCCAAGCCGGGCAGCGCGATGCCGCACTGGCGTTGTATCGCCAGCTCAACCAGCAGTCGCCGCGCAACCGCGCAGTGGCGCTGGCCTACGCCACCGCGCTCACCGAACGCGGCGACAAGTCGCAGGCCGGCACCGCCGCCGACCTGCTGCGCCCGCTGCTGGAAAACAGCGACGATCCAGCGCTGTACACCGCGTATGCCCGCGCCAGCGACAAGGCCGGCGACAGCGAGCGCGCCGGCGAGGCCTGGGCCGACGCCAGCTACTACGCTGGCCGTCCGTTCGACGCGATGGAACAGCTCAAGCGACTGCTCAGGCGCGACGACCTCAGCTACTACGCGCGCTCGCGCATCCAGGCACGCATCGCCGAACTCACCCCGCTGGTGCTGGAACTGCGCAAGCGCAAGATCGACACGCCGGACAACCCTGCCACCCAGAACGGCTCGCAGCAGTTGCAAGGCCAGCGCTGTGCCGGGCGCCTGTGTCTGGGCCTGGACGCAGGCTCCCATTGACCGACCGGCCAGGGACCGCCGCCTTTCCGGGCAGCGTGGCCGTCCCTGGCGGCCCGTTTAGTGCCTGCTGTCATGAAAGCGGACATGAGCCGTCCCGTGTCATTGCGTCGTAACATTCCTGCACTGCAATATCACGGTCAAAATCCAACGGATCCCGCCCGCGTGCACAAGCGCATCCTGATCGTCGAAGACGAAACCTCGATCCGTGAAATGATCGCCTTCGCCCTGCGCAAGGCTGATATGGAGGCGATGCAGGCCGCCGACGCCCGGGCCGCGCAGCTCGCCATTTCCGAGCAGGTGCCTGACCTGATCCTGCTGGACTGGATGCTGCCCGGCATGAGCGGGCTGGAGCTGGCGCGCCGGCTGCGCAAGGAAGAGTTGAGCCGCGAGATCCCCATCATCATGCTCACCGCGCGCGGCGAGGAGATGGATCGTGTCAACGGCCTCGAGGCCGGCGTGGACGACTACGTGGTCAAGCCGTTCTCCACCCGCGAACTGCTGGCGCGGATCAAGGCGGTGCTGCGCCGCACCCACGGCGACGACGGCGACGGCATGGTGGAACTCGGCCGGCTCCGCATCGACGGCCCCGCGCACCGGGTCTTCGCCGGCGACGACCCGGTGACCATCGGCCCCACCGAATACCGCCTGCTGCACTTCTTCATGACCCATCCCGAGCGCGTGTATTCGCGCGCGCAGCTGCTCGACCACGTGTGGGGCGGCAGCGTGTACGTGGAGGAGCGCACCGTGGACGTGCACATCCGCCGCCTGCGCAAGACGCTGGAACCGTGGAAGCTGGAAGACATGGTGCAGACCGTGCGTGGGAGCGGCTACCGCTTCTCCGCGAGCATCTGACCGACCGGTCTGCTGGAGGGCGGCGATGAAGGGGTACGCTTGTAAGCTCGCCCCACCCACCCTGGCCAGGTCCTGCCATGCCCATGTCCCGTCGCTGGAAACTGTCCGCCGCCTGTCTGGCCGGCCTGCTCGCAGGCGGGCTGCTTGGGCAGTTGGCCGGGGGGCATGTCGCGGCGGGCGTGGCCACTGTCGCCGTGGCGGAAATCGTCTTGCTGTTGACGCGCGAGCGTCATCCGATGCGCTCCATCATGACAACGACCACCGCCGCCGCGAAACATAAACGCCTCATGACGCGCACCCACCGCCTCGCCTCCAGTCTGCGCGACCTGCGCCGCACCGCCAGCCAG
>JAJZGE010000561.1 GCA_021798675.1 Pseudomonadota bacterium
GACCTGCCCATCGACGAGAACAAGCTGATCGCCGAGCGGCGCGAGAAGCTGAAAGCGCTGCGCGGGCAGGGCATCGCGTTCCCGAACGACTTTCGCATCGACAGCTTCGCCGGTGACCTGCAAGTGGAGTTTGCCGACAAGGACGTGCAGACGGCTGAAGCGATCGAGGTCGCCGCGCGGCGGGTGAAAGTGGCCGGGCGCATTGTGCTGAAGCGCGTGCAGGGCAAGGTCAGCTTCGTGCAGCTGCAGGACATGAGCGGTCGCCTGCAGCTGTTCATCCACCAGGGCACCTTGGGCGACGCCTACGAGGCGTTCAAGGGCTGGGACGCGGGCGACATCGTGGGTGCCGAGGGCCTGCTGATGCGCACCAAGACCGGCGAGCTGTCGGTGCGCGTGGATGCGCTGCGCCTGCTGACCAAGAGCCTGCGGCCGCTGCCGGACAAGTTCCACGGGCTGGCCGACGTGGAGCAACGCTACCGCCAGCGCTACGTCGACCTGATCGTCACCGAGGAAGCGCGCCGCACCTTCATGCAGCGCTCGCGTGTCATCGGCTTCATGCGCCAGTGGCTGGAGGCCGCGCCGCGTCGCTTCATGGAAGTGGAGACGCCGATGATGCACATGATCCCCGGCGGCGCCACCGCGCGACCGTTCGTCACCCATCACAACGCGCTCGACCTGGATCTGTACCTGCGCGTGGCGCCGGAGTTGTACCTGAAGCGCCTGGTGGTCGGCGGCTTCGACCGCGTCTACGAGATCAACCGCAACTTCCGCAACGAGGGCGTGTCGACCCGGCACAACCCCGAGTTCACCATGCTGGAGCTGTATCAGGCCTACGCCACCTATCACGACATCATGGACCTCACCGAGTCGGTGATCCGCGACACCGCGCAGCACGTGCTGGGCACCACCCAGCTGAGCTGGGAGGGCGCCGCGATCGACGTGGGCCCGGCGTTCCGCCGCTGGCGCATGGAAGACGCCGTGCTGGAACACAACCCCGAGATCAAGCGCGACGAGCTGCGCGACCGCGACGCAATGGCCGCCCACGCGCGCCGGCTGCACGTACCGGTGAAGCCGGGCTATGGCTGGGGCAAGCTGCTGCTGGAAATCTTCGAGAAGACCGTCGAGCACACCCTGATCCAGCCTACCTTCATCACCCAGCACCCGGTCGAGGTGTCGCCGCTGGCGCGCGAGAACGATACGGACAAGGGCATCACCGATCGCTTCGAGCTGTTCGTCAACGGCAGGGAAATCGCCAACGGTTTCTCCGAGCTCAATGACCCGGAAGACCAGGCTGCGCGCTTCCAGGCCCAGGTCGACGCCAAGGACGCCGGCGACGACGAGGCGATGCACTTCGACGCCGACTATATCCGCGCGCTGGAAGTGGGCCTGCCGCCCACCGGCGGCCTCGGCATCGGCATCGACCGGCTGGTGATGCTGCTGACGGATTCGGCGTCGATCCGCGATGTGCTGCTGTTTCCCTACATGCGACCGGAGGCCTGAACCATGTGGTACGCGATCCACTGCACCGATCATCCCGATTCGCTGGAAGCGCGCAAGGCTGCACGGCCGGCGCACCTGACCCGTCTGCAGCAGCTGCTGGAGCAGGGCCGGCTGCTGCTGGCCGGGCCGTTCCCAGCCATTGACGCGGAAGACCCGGGCCCGGCCGGCTTCAGCGGCAGCCTGATCGTGGCCGAGTTCGCCTCGCTGGCCGCGGCGCAGGCCTGGGCGGCCGCCGACCCGTACATGGCCGCCGGCGTCTATCGCGAAGTCAGTGTGAAGCCGTTCCGCAAGACCATGCCGGCATGACATCGCCGCCGCCGGCGTCTCCGATGGCGCAGCAGATCCGTCAGCGCCTCGCTGCGGCGCTGGCGCCGCTGGAGCTGGAGGTGCTGGACGAGGGCTACAAGCATGCCGGCCACGCCAACGCCGGCAAGGGGCATTTCCATGTGCGCATCGTCAGTGCAGCCTTCGCCGGCCTGCCGCCGCTGCGCCGCCATCGCCTCGTCTACGCGGCGCTGGATAGCCTGATGGACAACGGCATCCACGCGCTGTCCATCGACGCACAGACGCCTTCGGACATGAATATTTGAATATCAATTGCTTGGGAATACTTTCTCAGGTTACTTGTCAGGCCATGCGCATTGCGACCCGGCGCCGGGTTTGGCAGAGTGTCCTGTCGCCCGCGCCGCGGGCACCACCAATGAACCACCCGATGACCGCATGCGCCTGACCACCATCAAACTCGCCGGCTTCAAGTCCTTCGTGGACCCGACCACCCTGCATCTGCCGAGCAACATGATCGGCGTGGTCGGTCCCAACGGTTGCGGGAAGTCCAACATCATCGACGCGATCCGCTGGGTGATGGGCGAGAGCGCGGCCAGTCGGCTGCGCGGCGACTCGCTCACCGACGTGATTTTCTCCGGTTCCAACACGCGCAAGCCGGTGGGCCAGGCCACGGTGGAGCTGATCTTCGACAACGCCGACGGCTCGATCCAGGGCGAGTACGGCCAGTACGCCGAGATCTCGGTGAAGCGCCAGGTCAGCCGCGACGGCCAGTCGGCGTATTTCCTCAACGGCGCGCGCTGCCGCCGGCGCGACATCACCGACCTGTTCCTCGGCACCGGGCTGGGCCCGCGCAGCTACTCGATCATCGAACAGGGCATGATCAGCCAGATCATCG
>JAJZGE010000562.1 GCA_021798675.1 Pseudomonadota bacterium
CGTTCCCGGATCCGGTGGCCGTGGCCACCGCGCAGGCCTTGCAGCGCGCGCAGCAAGGCATCGAGTCGCTGGAGACCAGGGTACGCACCGCACCGGTGCCGGAAATGGACCGGGTGACGCAGCGGCACCTCAACGAGCGTGAGGCGCTCGAGCGCCTGGCGACGGTGGATGGCGAGTTGGTGATGGCGGCGAAGTCGGCGCTCGATGCATCGGCTGGACTGCTCGATCCGGCCACGGCAGCAAGCGGCCTGTCCGCGATCCTTGCGCAGTCGGGCATGGAGGCGGTGCTGGCGCGTCGTGCCGAGGTGTTGTCGGTGATCGCGGTGGCGTGATTCACCGCCGGCGCTCACCCATCCGGCTGGATGGCGTCGAAGTCGACCAGGTCGCCTTCATGCCGCGCACGTATAGCCGCTTGCGGCGGTGCGGGTAGTCACAGATGTCCTGCTCCAGCCGCTGGCCGGCGACCAGCAGTACCAGCGGCTGGTCGCCGGTGTTGCTGATGACGTGGGCGGGGCCGTTGCGCCGGAACCCGAGGAAGTCGCCGGGGCCGACGTCGTGGTCCTGTTCGTCGATCAGTGCGCGTCCCTGGCCGGCGAGTACGTAGACGAATTCCTCCTCGTACAGGTGGCGGTGGTATTCGCTGGAGTCGCGGCCGGGCGGCAGCTCGATGCGATGGACGCCAAGCCGGGTAAGCCCGGTGGCATCGCCCAGCGATTTGCGCAGGCGCAGCGCGTTGGGGTTCAGCGGATGCAGGCGCGCGACCGCTTCCATCGCCTCGATGTCGGCAGCGGTCAGCAGGACGGGGTGCGGCATGCGGTTCTCCCTGTGGCGGGTCAGCGGCGCGGTCGGCGCACGCCCGCGCCCAGCGTGCCGATCAGCAGCAGGGTAAGCGTGACCTCGAGGATGGCAAGCGTGCGTTCGACCGGCGAACTCCACGCTTCCGCCACGCCGTGGCAGAAATAGAACAGCGCGAGGATGCCGACCCAGAGCAGGGCGCGGCGCGGCCTGCGCAGGGCGGCGATCGGCAGCAGCAAGGGGACCACGGTGATCGCCAGCACCAGTGCCACCGGCATGCCTTGCGGCGGCAGCAGCCAGCCGTGCCAGATCGCCTGCAGCGCGGTCAGTGCGACCCAGGCGGCGAGGCCGAGCTTCTGTTCGATGGGCAGAGCGTCGGCGCTCATGCGCCCGCGGCCAGCTTGCGCGCGGTATCGGCGAGGCGCCGACCCAGCGCGCGGGCCAGTTCGCGTTCGTGTTCGCTGATCGCGTTGTCGCCGTTGGCGCCGGCGACGTGGCTGGCGCCGTAGGGCGAGCCGCCGGTCTGCGTGGCGCTGAGCGCAGGTTCGGTGAACGGGATGCCCACGAGCAGCATGCCGTGGTGTAGCAGCGGCAGCGCCATCGTCAGCAGGGTGGACTCCTGCCCGCCGTGCATCGTGCTGGTGGAGGTGAACAGCGCGGCGGGCTTGCCGGCCATCGTGCCGCTGGCCCATTCGGCGCCGGTCGAGTCGAGGAAGTGCTTGAGCGGCGCGGCCATGTTGCCGAAGCGCGTGGGACTGCCCAGCGCGAGGCCGCTGCATTCGGCGAGATCCTGCTTCGTCACGTAGGGTGCGCCCTGGTCCGGCACGGGCGGTTGCGCGGTCTCGGTGACGGGCGCCACCGGCGGCACCTGGCGCAGTCGCGCGCGGGCGCCGGGCACTTCCTCGATGCCGCGGGCGATCAGCCGCGCCAGCTGCGCGGTGTGGCCGTTGCGGCTGTAGTAGAGGACGAGGATGTCGTTCATGCGTGTGGGCGCCCGGCGGTGAATGCGCTAGTGTACGGTCGATCCCCGCGAGCTTGGCGAGCCGCTCATGCAACTGCGTTTCGACCGCGACCGCACGCACAGCTTCGGCCGTTTCCTGTGGCAGCGCTTCGTCGACGACAAGTGCTTCGAGACGGCCGGCGCGTTGTCCTACACCACGCTGGTGTCGCTGGTGCCGCTGATGGTGGCGGCGCTGGCGATGTTCGCGGCATTCCCGGTGTTCGCGCAGTCGCGCGACCTGCTGCTCGACTTCGTGTTCCGCAACTTCGTGCCGGCGGCGGGGCAGCACATCAAGGAGGCGTTGCAGGGCTTCGCCGGCAACGCGAGCCAGCTCACCGGCCTCAGCATCCTGATGATGCTGTTCAGCGCGGTCTCGATGATGGTGAGCATCGAGGATCGCCTCAATCGCATCTGGCGCGTGCAGCGTTCGCGCAGCTGGGCAGCGCGCCTGCTGCTGTACTGGGCGGCACTGACGCTGGGTCCGGTGCTGGTGGGCGGCGGCATCGCGGCCAGTTCCTACCTGAGCGCGCAGCCGCTGCTGCAGGGAGCGTCCTCCGTGGCCGCCTCGTCCGGCCTCGGCGCGTACGTGCTGCGGGTGGTGCCGTTCGTGGCCACCTTCGTGTCCTTGTGGCTGATGTACGTACTGGTGCCGAACCGTCGCGTGTCGCGCCGCGACGCCACCGTGGGCGCGCTGGTCGCCGCGATCCTGTTCGAATTCGCGCGCTGGGGCTTTCGCCTGTTCGTGCTTGGCGCGCACACCTACCAGCAGATCTACGGCAAGGCGCTGGCAGTGATTCCGGTGTTCCTGGTCTGGATCTACCTGTCGTGGGTCATCGTGATCCTCGGCGCATCGATCGCCGCCGCGATTGCGGCGTTCGAGTACG
>JAJZGE010000563.1 GCA_021798675.1 Pseudomonadota bacterium
CGCCCGCGCATCGGCCACGGCCAGCCCGGGGTTGTCGCGCAGCGCCTCGGCCATCAGCGCGTCGAGCTGGGCATCGCCCAGTCCGGTCCACCAGTCGGTCTGCGGCCACGCAGCAGGCGACAGCGTCACGCCGCTGAGGCTGCGCGCGGTCTGCAGCGACGACGGCGCGATCGCCTGGCCGTCCGGATGCAGGCCGCCGCTGCTGACGCAGCCGGCGAGGGCCAGAGTGATTGCGGCGGCGACCGCCACGAAATGCATGCGCATGGAAGGAGATCCGGGCAAGGGAAAAGTCATGACTTGTCGCGCAGCGCGTGCAGCACGCGCTCGAGGTAATCGTGCAGCTGCGCGCGCTCGGTCTCGCTCAGCGAACGCTGCGCCGCGTTCATCACGCGGTCGCCGCAGAGGAAGGCATTGCTCTGCCACATCGCGCTGCCGGCTTCGGTCAGCTCGATGCGCAGGGTGCGGCGATCCTGCTCGTGCGGACTGCGGCGCAGGTAGCCCTTGCGCTCCAGCTGGTCCAGCTGGCGGGTCATCGCACCGCCATCCAGCTCCACCGCGCGCGCCAGCTCGGTGGCCGACAGCGGCCCCAGCTGCTGCGCCTTCTTCAGGATCAGGTACTGGGTGAAGCTCAGATCCAATCCTTGGCGGGCGAATTCCGCCTCCAGCGCGTTGACCAGCTCGGAGCGCACCATGGTCAGCAATACGCCCAGGCTGGGCGGAACCACGGACGCGCTGGCGGGAGTGGCGGGGGGCAGGTTCGGCTTCATGACGCGGCATTCTATTGCCGCGAATATATTTGTCAAGGCAAATATATGCCAGTTCATGTTTGTTTCAGCAAGATGACCTCCGCCTTCCCGCAGTCGGCTGCGGCGCAGCACCGCTTGGACACCACCCCAAAGTTTGTCCACGTTGCACGCCAGCCTGGAGCCAGGTTGCCCCGGGCCGGATGCCTGGAACGAATCGCCGTTTCGCGCGAATGGGGTGGGTTTCGGCTGACCGGCACGCATCACGCATTGCCGTCAGGCACCGTCTGACGTACGGTTCCTGAGCATCCCGATGAACCGCATCACCTCGGGGCAACCACGGCCGGCCGCGAAGTGCGCTTCGCGGCGGTGAAGGCGTCTACTGCGCCAGACCGACTGCCAAGGAAAGCAGCACAACCATGAATCAAACCTCCCTCTCCGCCCTGATCTGGTCGGTCGCCGATCTGCTGCGCGGCGACTACAAGCGGTCCGAATACGGCCGCGTGATCCTGCCGTTCACCGTGCTGCGCCGGCTGGACTGCGTGCTGGAGCCGACCAAGCGGGCGGTGTTGACGGAAAAGGAAGCCAAGGAGCAGGCCGGCCTCAATCCCGATCAGTTCCTGCTGCGCAAGTCGGGCAACAAGTCGTTCTACAACACCTCGCCGCTCGATCTGCCCAAGTTGCTGGGCGACCAGGACCATATCCGCCAGAACCTCTACGCCTACATCCAGGCGTTCTCGCCGGCCGCGCGCGACATCTTCGAGCGCTTCGATTTCTACACCCAGGTCGAGCGGATGGCCAAGGCCAACCTGCTGTATCTGGTCACCGAGAAATTCGCCCACATCGACCTGCATCCGGACGCAGTGGACAACGCGCAGATGGGAACGGTGTTCGAGGAGCTGATCCGCAAGTTCGCGGAGGACTCCAATGAAACCGCCGGCGATCACTTCACCCCGCGCGAAGTGATCCGGTTGATGGTCAACCTCATCTTCATCGAGGACGACGACGTGCTGGCGCCCGGCAACGCCGTGGTGCGCACGATTTATGATCCGACGGCAGGGACGGGCGGCATGCTCTCGGTCGCCGCCGAGCACCTGCTGCAGCACAACCCCGATGCGCGGCTCACCCTGTACGGGCAGGAGTTGAACGACGAGTCCTACGCCATCTGCAAGGCCGACATGCTGATCCGCGGCCAGGACGTGGCCAACATGGTCGCCGGCAACACGCTCAGCGAGGACGGCCACAGCGGGCGCAAGTTCGACTACATGCTGTCCAACCCGCCGTTCGGCGTGGAGTGGAAAAAGGTCGAGAAGGTGGTGCGCAGGGAGCACGAGGAGAAAGGCTTCGACGGCCGCTTCGGCCCCGGCCTGCCGCGCGTGTCCGACGGCTCCATGCTGTTCCTGATGCACCTGGTCGCCAAGATGCGCCCGGCGGTGGACGGCGGCAGCCGCTTCGGCATCGTGCTCAACGGCTCGCCGCTGTTCACCGGCGGGGCGGGCAGTGGCGAAAGCGAGATCCGCCGCTACGTGCTGGAGAACGATCTGGTGGAAGCCATCATCGGCCTGCCCACCGACATGTTCTACAACACCGGCATCGCCACCTACGTGTGGATCATCTCCAACAAGAAGCCCGACGACCGCAAGGGCTACGTGCAACTGATCGACGCCGGCAGCTTCTGGCAGAAGATGCGCAAGAGCCTCGGCTCCAAGCGCAAGGAGATGAGCGACGAGCACATCGCCACCGTCACTCGATTGTTCGGCGACTTCGCCGAAGCCGAACTGGCCACGGTGTTCGACGCCGACGGCAAGGAAGTCGCCCGCCAGGTGATCGCCGCCGCCGAATTCGCCCCCGCGCCGCCCGCCGGCGGCAAGGTCAAGGTTGTCCCCATCGCACGCATCTTCAAGAACCAGGACTTCGGCTACACCACCCTCACCG
>JAJZGE010000564.1 GCA_021798675.1 Pseudomonadota bacterium
CTCTTTCGGCACGGCGGCGCTGAGCACCTCGTTGCCGTCGCGGGTCACCGCCACGTCGTCCTCGATGCGGATGCCGAGGCCGCGCCAGCGTTCGTCCACGCTGGCGTCGTCGGGCGATACGTAGAGCCCGGGCTCGACCGTCACCACCATGCCCGGCTCGAGCACGCGCGAGGCGCCGTCGATGCGGTAATCGCCGGCGTCGTGCACATCCAGGCCCAGCCAGTGCCCGGTCTTGCCGGGGAAGAAGCGCTTGTAGCTGCCTTCGCCAATGGCCGTGTCGGCGTCGCCCCGGAGCAGGCCCAGCGCGCACAGGCCCTCGGCGACCACGCGCACCGCGGCATGGTGCGCGGCGTCGAACGGCTGGCCGGGGCGCACTTCGTCGATGGCGGCGAGCTGGGCGGCCAGCACCACTTCGTACAGCGCGCGCTGCTCGCGGCTGTAGCGGCCATTGACCGGGATGGTGCGGCTGATGTCGCTGGCGTAGCAGTCCAGTTCGGCACCGGCATCGATCAGCAGCAGGTCGCCGTCGCCCAGTCGGGCGCGGTTGTGCTGGTAGTGCATCACGCAGGCATTGCCGCCGGCGGCGACAATGGGCGTGAAGGCGGGCACCGCGCCGCGGCTGCGCATGGCGTGCAGCAGCTCGGCTTCCACCTCGTATTCGTGGCGCCCCGGCAAGGCGCGCCGCCATGCGGTAAGGTGCGCCTCGCCGGCGATGCCGGCAGCGGCGCGCATCAGCCGGAGTTCGGCGCGCGACTTGTAAAGCCGCAGGTCGTGCAGCAGATGGCCCAGCGCCACGAACTCCTTGGGCACTACGCCGCCGCCGCGCAACTGGCGCAGGCGGCGCATCCAGCCCAGCAACTGCGCGTCGAACGCGGGCTCACGGCCGAAGTGGCAGTACACGCGCGCCCTGCCCTCGATCATGCCGGGCAGGATGTCGTCGATATCGTCGATGGGAAACGCGTCGTCCATGCCGTAGTCGGCCACCGCGCGTTCGGTACCGACCGACGGGCCGTGCCAGCGTGCCTGCTCGGCGTCGCGCTCGCGGCAGAACAGCACCACCTCGCCGTGCAACCGGCCCGGCAGCAGCGCCAGCACGGCGTCGGGTTCGGGGAAACCGGCGAGGTAGTGGAAATCCGAATCCTGCCGGTACGGCCAGGCCGCATCGGCGTTGCGCAGGCGCTCGGGCGCGGCAGCCACCAGCAGCACCGCGTCCTCGCCGGCCATCTCCATCAACTGGCGGCGGCGGCGGGCGAACTCCTCGCCTGCGATCGCCGGAACCGCGATGCGTTCGAGCGCAGCGTTCAATGCAGGCGGTCGCTGCCGGAGCGGCCGCGGCCGGCGGACTCGGTGTACAGCAGCAGCGCGCCCACGCGCAGGAACTCCTGCACCTCGATCAGCGCGTCCTCGTCCTCGGCGGCGTCGCCGAAATCGAAGGCCGAGGCGGCCACGGTGCCGAAGTCACGCAGCACTTCCTGCGCGTCGTCCGACAGCTGGCCGTGTGCCTCGGTGCCGGCCAGGCCAAAGCCGCCGAGGAAGCCGCGGCACCAGTCCACCACCGCTTCGGCACGCTCGTCGAGCGGACGATCGGCGTCCGGCAGCAGCGGCTCGAAGCCGAGATCGGGATCGGCCAGCGCGTCGCGGCATTGCCGCAACAGGGTGTCCAGCGCGGCCTGGTCGGCCGGCGTGGGCTTGACCTCCTCGGCGCCCTCCAATTCCAGTGCGGCGAGCAGCCTGCCGCCGTTCGGGGTCGCGCCGGCGGCCAGGTAGCCGCACAGCGAGCCGTGCAGCTCGCTGGCATCCACGCCCAGGCGCAGGCGCACGATCAGCGCGTCCAACTGGTCGTGGCTGAGCGGTTCGTTGGCCGGCATGGCGGGACTCCTGGGGGCGGCCGCCCATTCTACGCCAGCCGCGCCGCCGCCCCGTTTCGCGCGGCGGCGTACTGTTATAGTTCCGTGCATGAACCCAGCCGAATCCACGCCGCCCGATCCCGTCCAGGTCGAACTGGAAGCGCTTGGCCGCCAGGTCGATCGCCTGCTGGACACCGTGCGCCGGCTCAGCGAGGAAAACCGCAGCCTGCGGCACAGCCAGGAGCAGTTGTCGGGCGAACGCGCCAGCCTGCTTGCGCGCAACGAACAGGCGCGCAGCCGGGTCGAGGCGATGATCCAGCGGCTGAAGTCGCTCGAAGGCAATGGTTGAACCGATGAGTGACACGAACAGCAACAACCCGGTCGCGCTGCGGCTGATCGACCGCGAATTCCTGATCGCCTGCGCGCCGGAAGAGCGCGAAGGCCTGGTGGAAGCGGCCGCCCTGCTCGACCGCAAGATGCGCGAGCTGCGCGCCAATGCGCGCGCGCCCAGCTTCGAGCGGCTGGCCGTGCTCGCCGCGGTCAGCATGACCCATGAGCTGCTGGCGCTGCGCAAGCAGCAGGGCGGCAGCGGCCAGCAGACCGCGCATCGCCTCGCCGCGCTGCGCCAGCGGCTGGAGTTCGCACTGGAAAACACCGACGCGCAACAACGCGTGGCGGTAGCGGATTTGTTCCCGAAAGCCTAAAATCGGCCTCGGCGTTTTCTGCGGTGTGCGCCGGCACACTCTTACATTTGCCTTGTTCCTAAATACGGCCCCGGGTCGGCTCTTCATCGGTTGTTGTGCATGTCCGCCACGTGCGGAAAGCCTTGA
>JAJZGE010000565.1 GCA_021798675.1 Pseudomonadota bacterium
GTGCTGCACCACGCGGGCATGGAAGCCCTCGGCGGTACGATCGATCGGCGCGCCGTACGGGTCGACGCCCTGGTAACGGATCAGGCTGTAACGGTTCACCGCGCCGCGCAGGCCGGGCACCGAGAGGCAGCCTTCCCAGCCCTCTTCCATATCCTGCGACAACGGCGTGATGACGGGATTGAGCAGGATGGTCTGCGGCACGGCGGGCGCCTCGGGATAGCGTTCGGATTGCTCGAAACCGAAGATCACCAGTTGCAGGTCGATGCCGATCTGCGGCGCGGCCAGGCCGACGCCGCCAGCGTCGTGCATGGTGTCGAACATGTCGGCGACCAGCGCGCCGAGTTCCGTGCTGCCGATCATGTGATCGGGTACCGGCGGCGCCACGCGCAACAGGCGCGGGTCGCCCATCTTGAGGATTTCGCGGATCATGCTGGCCTCGCCTTGAAAGCTGCGGTGGGATGGTTCCTGGCCGATGCAACGCGGCCTTGCCTCATCAGCGCGCAGCCGGGCAGAGCCGCCCGCCGATACGTTGAAGCGGCCAGCGGCCTCATCGGCCGAACACCTTCTTCAGCAGGTCGGTGGTGCGCGCGGCGGGATTGTCGCGGATGGACTTCTCCTGTTCGCCGATGGTGGTGAACAGGCCGTCGATGGTCTTGCGGGTGACGTAGTCGTCCAGGTTCAGCGCGTTGTTGCCGCCCTGCTGCCCGCCCAGCGCGCCCAGCACGCCGCCCAGCGCGCCGCCGCCGTTGCCCGAGGTGAACGCCTTGTACTTCTGCGTGACGCCCACGCTGTCGGTGGCCCTGGCCACGATCGGCCTGATGCGCGCGACCAGCGCGGGGCCGGCCACGCGGCGGAAGTAATCGGTGGCGGCGTGGTCGCCGCCGGCGAGGATGCCGCGCGCGTCGCTCAGCGTCATCCTGCGGATCGCATCGCCGAAGATGTCGGCCACCTGCGGCACCGCCTTTTCGGCGGCGCGGTTGAGGCTCAGCTCGAACGCATCGACCTTGGCGCCCATGCCGAGCTTGCGCGCCACGTCGGCGGCCTGCTCCAGCTTGCCCGGCAACGGGATGCGCACCTTCGGGTTGTTCCAGAAGCCGCCTTCGCGGCCCAGGCTGTTGATCGCGTGGGTAGTACCCTTGGCCAGCGCCTCCTTGAGCCCCGCGGCGATGTCGCTGCTGGGCAGGTTGGCTCCCGCCTGCGCGGTGCCGGGCGCGTGCACGGCCTGCTTCGCCCGGTCCAGCAGCTCCTTGAACTGGCCGCTGGCGGCGGCCGGCAGGGCGACGGCGGAGAGCAAGGCGACCAGCAACAGCGGGCGACGATGTGGGTGCATGGCACGGATTCCACCGGTCAGGACGTCCAGTGTACGTCCTCCCCGCCGCGGGCATTCGACCAATGGCTAAGCTGCCCGGCATTGACCCCCATCCCGCCCGGCGAGACCCTTGCCGGTACTTTCCGGGGAGAAACCGCATGCACAGCGCAACCGTGAAACCCAGCCCGGCGGCCAAGATCCTCTGGGTCGCCATCGCCATCGTGGGCGCCTGGTGCCTCGGCGTGGTGGCCTTGCGCCGCGGCGAACCGATCAACGCCATCTGGCTGGTCGCCGCATCCTTGTGCGTGTTCGTGATCGGCTACCGCTTCTACGGCAAGTTCGTCGAACACAGCGTGCTGCGCATGGATCCTTTGCGCGCGCCACCGTCGGTGCTGCGCAACGACGGCCTGGACTACGTGCCCACCGACAAATGGGTCGTGTTCGGCCACCACTTCGCCGCCATCGCGGGCGCCGGCCCGCTGGTCGGCCCGGTGCTGGCAGCGCAGATGGGCTACCTGCCCGGCACCTTGTGGATCCTGTTCGGCGTGGTGTTCGCCGGCGCGGTGCAGGACTTCATGATATTGGGCCTCTCACTACGCCGCGACGGCCGCTCGCTGGGCCACATGTTGCGCGAGGAACTGGGCCCGGCGCCGGGCATCGTGGCGATGTTCGGCGTGCTGGTGCTGATGATGATCGTGCTGGCGGTGCTGGCGCTGGTGGTGGTGAAGGCGCTCACGCACAGCCCGTGGGGCACGTTCACCGTGGCGATGACCATCCCGATCGCGCTGCTGATGGGCGCCTACCTGCGCTGGTTCCGCCCGGGCCGCATCCTCGAGGTGTCGATCATCGGCCTGGTGCTGTTGCTGCTGGCGATCTGGATGGGCCGGTACGTGGCGGATTCGGCCACGCTGGCGCCGGTGTTCGACCTCGACGCCAGGGCGCTGGCCTGGTGGCTGATCGGCTATGGCTTCGTCGCTTCGGTGCTGCCGGTGTGGCTGCTGCTGGCGCCGCGCGACTACCTTTCCACCTTCCTCAAGATCGGCACCATCGCGCTGCTGGCACTGGCGATCTTCCTGGCCGCACCGATGCTGCAGATGCCGGCGGTGACCAAGTTCATCGACGGCACCGGCCCGGTGTTCCAGGGCAACCTGTTCCCGTTCCTGTTCATCACCATCGCCTGCGGCGCGGTGTCGGGCTGGCATTCGATCATCGCCTCCGGCACCACGCCCAAGCTGCTGGCCAACGAGGGCCAGGCGCGCATGGTCGGCTACGGCGGCATGCTTTGCGAGGCGTTCGTGGCGATCATGGCGATGGTGGCGGCGGTGTCGCTGCACCCGGGTGTGTACTTCGCGATGAACTCGC
>JAJZGE010000566.1 GCA_021798675.1 Pseudomonadota bacterium
GGATAGGGCAATTTGTCGCAGCATGGGCTGGCTCCGAGAGCGAGTGGCGTCCTATGCGGATGTCACTCAACGTAAAGTGCCGACGACTACGTTTTGCATCGCGCCGGCAACGGTCCGCGCGCCAGCCGCGATGGGCGCCGTCCGTCAACGCTGGCGTATGCTTGGGTGATTGCAGTCGACGGATTCTCCCATGAAGCACCCGCGCGTACCTCGTCTCGCCCTGTTCCTTTGGGCGCTGGCCTGCTGCCTGCTGCTGGCCGGCTGCCAGCACCACGAAGCGCTGCCGTTCAAGCTGACCCGCATCAGCGGCCACATGCCGGACCTGCAGTTCCGGCTCACCGACGACAACGGCAAGACCGTGACCGCCGACGACTACCGCGGCAAGGTGGTGCTGCTGTACTTCGGCTACACGCACTGCCCCGATGTCTGTCCGCTCACGCTCGCCCACCTGCACGTGGTGATGCAGCAGCTGGGCAAGCAGGCCGACGACGTACGCATCCTCTTCGTCAGCGTCGACCCCACCCGCGATACGCCGCAGGCGCTCCACGAGTACGTACGTGCCTTCGACAAGCACACCGTGGGCCTTACCGGCAGCGCGGGCGCGATCGAAGCGCTGACCAAGCGCTATCGCGCAGCGTTCAGTCGCGAGCCGTCGGGCAAGGACGGCAACTACGAGGTGAGCCACAGCTCGGCGATCTACGTGTTCGACCGCGACGGTCACGCTCGCGTGCTCTCCACGCCCATCACGCCGCAGGCCGACCTGGTGCACGACCTCAAGCTTCTGCTCGATTCGGGAGAATGACCATGAAGCGATGCGCCATCCTGCTTGCCGGACTGCTGGTTGCCGGCCTCGCCCACGCCGATGCCGGCACGCCGGTCACGGCCAGCCATGCCTGGATACGCGTGCTACCCGGCAACTTGCCTGCCGGCGCCTACGTCGTGCTGCACAACGACGGCGCCAAGCCCCTCGCGCTGACCGGCGCCGACACTGCCGCCTACGGCGAGGCGATGCTGCACGAAAGCTCCAGCACGGGCGGCGTGAGCCGCATGCGCACGATCGATGCGCTACCGATCCCCGCCCGTGGCACCCGGACCCTTGCGCCCGGTGGCTACCATCTGATGTTGATGGATGCGAAGCACCCCGTGCATCCCGGCGCCAAGATACGCATCACGCTGAAATTCGACGACGGCTCCACCCTGCCGGTGGATTTCCTGGCACGCCCGGCCAGCGCGTTGAGCGACAAGGACTGAGGTTTGCCTGGCGATCGTCCTGATCGCGAGGATCGCGCGGGCGGCCAACCATGGCCGCACTGCTCAGGCTCTTTGCGATCATCCTGATCGCGAGGATCACACGGGCGGCCATCCATGGCCGCACTCCTAATTGATCGCGGCCCGGCGTGGGGTTGGCCAGGTCTTGCGCGGCAGGCGTCCGCTGCGCGACAGCCGCAGCCACTGCCGCAGCGCCAGCAGCGCGCCGATGGATTCGATCAACGCCGCCGGCACCCAGGTGATCACGCCGCCGATCATCTGGCCGGTGAGCACGTTGAACGTGAACGCGCGGCCGCAGATCTCGAAGATCGGATAGAGGTCGGTGCGTGAGAACGTGACGATCGCGCCGGCCAGGATCTGCGGCGTCATGGTGATGCCCGGCGACAGCACGCGCATGCCCGCGCCCATGCGTCCGGGCGGGTGCGGGCGATGGTCGAGGATCAGCGACCAGTATGCGAAACCCGAGAGCAGCATCGTCCAGTTCATGAAGCGGTAGACGCGCCAGTCCAGCATGGCCAGCGTCTGCATCGACGGCACCAGCCAGATCAGCACGAAGAACACGAACAGCACCGTCGCCACCATCGGCTGCAACAGCACGCCGCTGGCGATGCGCCACGGCCACGAACACCGCAGCCGTTTGAACCAGCGCAGCCGCCAGCGTCGCGGCAGGCCGGCGCGCAAGACGCTGGCCGGGTACGAGGCGCAGATCAGCAGCGGCGCGAGGTGGTGCAGCAGCAATTGCTGCAGGCGATGCACGAAGAACTCGTGCTCGGCGTAGAAATCCAGGTAGGTCTGCAGCGTCACCCAGATGACGGCCATGCCGATCCAGAACCCAAGCCGGCGGCCGCGGCTCACTGCGATGCGGCGGCTGCCGCGCCAATACAGCACGCAGGCCAGCAGGAACGTCGCGAGGAACACCCACGAGAATTCCCACGGCACCAACCATTTCAGCAGTATGGACATCGGCCCAGCATAACCTTCGCGGCAACGTGGTTGTTGTGGCGGATTGCCACCCGCATCAGCGGCGCCGCCGGTTGCGGCGCGTGCGACGCCACCCGTAGAGCAGGCCCAGCAGCGCCAGCAGCGCGGGCACCAGCACGATGTTGATCACCTTCAGGCGCAGGCCCAGCGCGTCGATCTCGGCATTGAGCTGGTGCTGCACGTCGCGCAATTCCTTGTTGATCGCCAGCTGCCGCTGGCGGAACTGTTCGATCTCCTGCCGCTGCTCGCTGCTGCTGTTGTCCGCACGGCCGCCCTTGCCCGGCTGCAGCTCCGCCAGTCGCTGGCGCGTCTCCGCCAACTCGCGCTCCAGCTCCTGTTCCTTCTGCAGGAACTTCTGGTCGGCCACGTTGCGCAGCGCTTCCACCCGGGTGAACGGCCGCTGCGACGTGGAACG
>JAJZGE010000012.1:0-6261 GCA_021798675.1 Pseudomonadota bacterium
CGCATAGCCGCCGCGCGCGGCGCCCGCCGACTTCACCGCCGGCTGCAGCACGATCTCGGACAGCGTGTTCCACGCCCCGCACTCGGCGCATGAGCCCTGCCACTTGGCATGCTCGGCACCGCAGTCGGTGCAGACGTAGGCGGTCTTGGCCTTGGCCATCGGGAATCGCACTCCTTGTGGATGCTGCGACCAGGGATGGCCGCTTCTGGGGCTTCGCACTCATGCACGCGTGCAAAAACAGTGGACCGTGCGGCATGGATGGCCGCTTGCCGACCTGCATGCCCATGGACGCGCACGCAGGTGGTACCGGCAAGCTTAGCCGCCAGCCATCGCAGGGAGCGAGACGCGATCGTCGCGCCGCGTCGTCAGCCTTCGTCCTCGACGAACAGCACGCGCCGCGTCATGCCGCAGGTGAGGTCGTAGCTGATGGTGCCAGCATGGGCGGCGACGGTTTCCGCGGGCAGGCCGTCGCCCCACAGGGTGACGCGGTCGCCCACCCTCGCCTGCGGCGCTTCGCGCAAATCGAGCGTGACCAGGTCCATCGAGACGCGGCCGATCAACGGCACGCGCGTTTCGCCCACCCACACCGGCGTACCGCTGGCCGCACTGCGCGGGTAGCCGTCGCCGTAGCCGATGGCGGCCACGCCCACCGGCATGTCCTCGGGGCAGGTCCAGGTGCCGTTGTAGCCGATGCGCTCACCTTGGCCGATCCGGTTGATCGCGATCAGCCGGGTGGACAGCGTCATCGCGGGCAGAAAGCCGAAATCCGCGCCGCTCTTGCCGTCGACCACCGACAGGCCATACAGCAGGCCGCCGGTGCGCACCCAATCGGCGCGCGCCGCGGGCCAGCCCAGCACGGCGGCCGAGTTGGATAGCGAACGCGGCCCGTCCATGCCCCGGGTGGCTTCGTTGAAGCGCGCGATCTGTGCGCGCGTGGCGTCGCCATCGAACACCTCGGATTCGGCGAAGTGCGTGAGCAGACCGATCTCCGGATCGACGCCGGGCATCCCGGCCAGGCGTGCATGCACGTCGATCACACGTTCGGGCGCGAAGCCCAGCCGGTGCATGCCGCTGTCGATCTTCAGCCACACGCGCAGGCGACCGCGCATCGCGCTGGCTTCGGACAGCCACGCCAGCTGTGCTTCGTGGTGGATCGCCGCCTCCAGCCCCAGCCGCTGCATCTCGGCGATGTCGCCGGGCTGGTCGGGGCCGGACAGCACCACGATGCGCTGGCGGTGCCCCGACGCGCGCAAACGCAGGCCGTCGCCCAGCGCGGCCACCGCAAAGCATTCGGTATCGGCGTCGAGCGCGCGCGCCACGCGCTCCAGCCCGTGGCCGTAGGCATCGGCCTTGACCACGGCCATTACTTTCGCCGGCCCAGCCATCGCCTTGATGCGCGCGAGGTTGTGGCGCAGGGCGCCGAGGTGGATGGTGGCGACGGTGGTGCGGCTCATGCGTGGCGCGCGATCACTCGAACCCGCCCACGAACGAGTCGGCGGCGTAGTTCTCGAACTTGGTGTAGTGGCCGAGGAAGGTCAGCTTCACGGTGTCGGTGGGGCCGTTGCGCTGCTTGCCGATGATGATCTCGGCCAGGCCCTTGTCCGCCGATTCCTTGTTGTAATACTCGTCGCGGTAGATGAACATGATCACGTCGGCGTCCTGCTCGATGGCGCCCGATTCGCGCAGGTCGGACATCATCGGACGCTTGTCGGCGCGCTGTTCCAGCGAGCGGTTCAACTGCGAAAGGGCGATCACGGGCACGTTGAGTTCCTTGGCGAGCCCCTTCAGTGAACGCGAGATTTCTGAAATCTCGGTGGCGCGGTTCTCCTTGTTCCCGGGCACCTGCATCAGCTGCAGGTAGTCGATCACGATCAGGCCCAGCCCGCCGTGCTCGCGGTGCAGGCGGCGCGCGCGCGAACGCATCTCCACCGGCGACAGGCCGGGCGTGTCGTCGATGAAGATCTTCGCATCCGAAAGGATGGCGATGGCGTTGGAGACGCGCGGCCAGTCCTCCTCGTTGAGGTCGCCGTTGCGCAGCGCCTGCTGGTGGATGCGGCCCACCGAGGAAATCAGGCGGAACGCCAGCTGCGAGGCGGACATTTCCATCGAGAACACCGCCACCGCCTTCTTGGCGCGCAATGCGGCGCTCTCGGCGATGTTCAGCGCGAACGCGGTCTTGCCCATCGAGGGGCGGGCGGCCACGATGATGAGGTCGGAGGGCTGCAGGCCCGAGGTGAGGTTGTCGAGGTCGGTGAAGCCGCTGGTGATGCCGGTCAGCTGGCCGCGGTTCTCGTAGCGCTCGGTGAGCAGGCGGAACGCGTCCTTCACCGCGTCGCGCATGGAGACGGAATCCTTCTTGCCGCGCGCGCCGGATTCGGCGATGTGGAACACGCGCTGCTCGGCGCTTTCCAGCACCTCCTGCACGCTCTTGCCTTCCGGCCGGTAGCCGTCCTCGGTAATCGAGGTGCCGGCATCGATCAGCTGGCGCAGCACGGATTTCTCGCGCACGATTTCCGCGTAGGCGGCGATGTTCGCGGCACTCGGCGTGCCGTTGGCCAGCTCGATCAGATAGCTGGCGCCGCCGACCATCTCGGCCAGGCCGTTCGCCTCGAACCAGTCGCCCAGGGTCACCGCGTCGCAGGGCATGCCCTTGTTCGCCAGCTCGGTGATCGCGCGCCAGATCAGGCGATGGTCGCGGCGGTAGAAATCCTCCTCGCCCAGGCGGTCGGCCACCTTGTCCAGCGCATCGGGCGCCAGCATCAGGCCGCCCAGCACCGCCTGCTCGGCGTCGATGGAATGCGGCGGCACGCGCAGCGCCTCCACGGCCGGCGACGAAGGCTTGCGTTCGGGCACGAAGGACATCGGGATACCTCGGAAAGACGAATCGCCCGCGGTCGCGGCAGGCGCCCACGCGCGGCGACGGACAAGACCCACATGATGCGCGGCGGCGTCTCACGGGTCGAGATGGAAAGCTGTGGAAAAGCTGGGGAAAGCTGGGGATAAGGCAGTGCACTTTTCTGCCTCGCATTTCCGACAGCCCAAAACAAACGGGCGCCCGAAGGCGCCCGTCTGCGGAACGTCGGCAGCGACCTTACTTCTTCTCGCCGACCACGTTCACCTTGACGCTGGTCTGCACGTCGGCATGCAGGTGGATGGCCACCTCGAACTCGCCCACGTTGCGCAGCGGGCCTTCGCCCAGGATCACTTCACCCTTGTGGATGTCGTGACCGACGGCCTGCAGCGCCTCGGCGATGTCGCGCGGACCCACCGAGCCGTACAGCTTGCCTTCGGGGCTGGCGTGCGCCTCGATCGTGACCGACACGTCGGCCAGCTTGGCCTTGCGGGCCTCGGCCTCGCTCAGCATGTTCTTGGCCTTGGCCTCGTACTCGGCGCGGCGCTGTTCGAACGCGGCCAGGTTGGCGGCATTCACGCGCACCGCCTTGCCTTGCGGGATGAGGAAGTTGCGGCCGTAACCCGGCTTCACGCTGACCTTGTCACCAAGGTCGCCGAGGTTGCGCACTTTCTGCAGGAGGATGAGTTCCATGGGTATTCCTTTTCGTTAGCGCCGGAGGGCCGGCGCAGCCGTGGACGGGTGTCCGAATGATTGATCTTGTGCCCCTCCCCCCATCGGGGAGAGGGTTGGGGTGAGGGACCGGCCTTGCGAGAAACTGCCTCGAAGCGGACTTCGACCAGCGTCATCGCGAGCATCCGCCCCTCATCCGCCCTGCGGGCACCTTCTCCCCGACGGGGAGAAGGGAGTGCAGGCATCAAACGTCGTGGTTGTCGGTGTACGGCAGCAGCGAGAGGAAGCGCGCGCGCTTGATCGCGGTCGCCAGCTGGCGCTGGTAGCGCGCCTTGGTGCCGGTGATGCGGCTCGGCACGATCTTGCCGTTCTCGGTGACGTACTGGCGCAGGGTGTTGAGATCCTTGTAATCGATCTCCTTCACCTTCTCCGCGGTGAAGCGGCAGAACTTGCGGCGGCGGAAAAACTTGGACATGGTCGTGATTCCTCTCAGTCTTCGCTGTCGCTGTCGTTGTCGCGACCGTCAACGTCGTCGTCGCGGCGACGCGACGAACGGGCGTCGTCCTTTTCCTTGCTCTTCAGGATGAAGGACTGCTCGGTCTCGGCGCCGTCGCGCTTGATGACGAGGTGGCGCAGCACGGCGTCGTTGAAGCGGAAACCCGACTCCAGCTCGTTCAGCGCGTTCTGGCCGACTTCGATGTTCAGCAGCACGTAGTGCGCCTTGGCTAGGTTGACGATCGGGTAGGCCAGCTGGCGGCGGCCCCAGTCTTCCAGGCGGTGGATCTTGCCGCCGTCGGCTTCGATCAGCGACTTGTAGCGCTCGATCATGGCCGGGACTTGCTCGCTCTGGTCAGGGTGGACCAGAAACACGACTTCGTAATGTCGCAGGGACATCGTGGTTCGACTCCTTGTGGATGCGGCCGGAATGGCCTCGCAGCCTCCCGCCGGATGCGGTGAGGCAAGTGTCCGTCACACCCTTTGCAGGGCGGACAGAAGCGGAATCATACGCGAACCGCGAGACGCCACGCAAGTGATTGAATTGAAAAGTGCAGCCATGGATGGCTGCCCGTTTGACCTTCGCGCTCACGGATGAACGCACAAACACCGCATGGCCACCCGCTGGACGGACGCCCAGGCGCCGCCCGCCGCACCTACCCCACCGTGAAGCTTTCGCCGCAACCGCATTCGCCGGTGGCGTTGGGGTTGTGGAACACGAAGCTGGCGTTGAGGCCCTGCCGCTGGAAGTCGATCACCGTGCCGTCGACCAGCGGCAGGCTCTTGTCGTCCACCACCAGCGGCACGCCGTCGATGCTGACCAGCCGGTCGCCCTCGCCCACCGACTGGGCCAGGTCCACCACGTAGCCGAACCCGGAGCAGCCGGTGCGCTTCACGCCGAAACGCACGCCCGCGGCCTCGGGCGACTGCGCGAGGAAGCGGCGCATGCGTTCGCTGGCGGCGGGGGTGATCGTGATGGTCATGGCAGGCTGAAAGCGTGGGAAATGTGAAAGGGCGCGGACCGGAACGGTCGCGACCCGCGCGGAGGCTAGATTATCATGCCGGTTTGTCCACGCGCTCCGACGGACGCGCGTTCCAGCGATTCATGCGTCCCCGGTGGCGCATCCAACAGGAGTTCCGATCCATGGCGGTGGTCAGCGTCAAACAGGCTCTCTCCGGCTCGATCCAGGCCGGCCAGGTCGTCACGGTACGTGGCTGGGTGCGCACGATCCGCGAATCCAAGGGCGGCCTGTCCTTCGTCAACGTCACCGACGGCTCCTGCTTCGATCCGATCCAGGCGGTGGTCACCGACCGGGTGGCCAACTACGAAGGCGAGGTGAAGCACCTGACCACCGGCGCCGGCGTGATCGTCACCGGCACCCTGGTGCCGTCGCAGGGCAAGGGCCAGCGCTTCGAGATCCAGGCCGAGACGGTGGAGGTCACCGGCTTCGTCGACGACCCGCTGACCTACCCGATCCAGCCCAAGCCGCACACCATGGAGTTCCTGCGCGAAGTCGCCCACCTGCGCCCGCGCACCAACCTGTTCGGCGCGGTGACCCGCGTGCGCCACACGATGATGACCGCAATCCACCGCTGGCTCACCGAACAGGGCTTCTTCTGGATCAACACGCCGATCATCACCACCTCCGACGCCGAGGGCGCCGGCGACATGTTCCGCCTGTCCACGCTGGACCTGGCCAACCTGCCGCGACTGCCGGACGGCAAGATCGACTTCCGCAAGGACTTCTTCGGTCGCGAGGCCTTCCTCACCGTGTCCGGCCAGCTCAACGTCGAGGCCTATTGCCTGGCGATGAGCAAGGTCTACACCTTCGGCCCGACCTTCCGCGCCGAGAACTCCAACACCCCGCGCCACCTGGCCGAGTTCTGGATGGTGGAACCGGAGATCGCCTTCGCCGACCTCGCCGCCGATGCCGACTGCGCCGAGGGTTTCCTCAAGGCGATCTTCAAGGCGGTGCTGGAGGAGCGTGCGGACGACATGGCGTTTTTCGCCGAGCGCGTCGAGCCCACCGCGATCAGCCGTCTGGAAAACTTCATCGCCCAGCCGTTCGAGCGCATCGACTACACCGAAGCGGTGCAGATCCTGCAGAAGTCCGGGCAGAAGTTCGAATACCCGGTGGCCTGGGGTATCGACCTGCAGACCGAACACGAGCGCTACCTGGCCGAGAAACATGTCGGCCGCCCCGTGGTCGTGATGAACTACCCCGAGGCGATCAAGGCCTTCT
>JAJZGE010000012.1:6271-11771 GCA_021798675.1 Pseudomonadota bacterium
ACGGCAAGACCGTGGCGGCGATGGACGTGCTGGCGCCCGGCATCGGCGAGATCATCGGCGGCAGCCAGCGCGAAGAGCGGCTGGACCATTTGGACGCCCGGATGGCCAAATTCGGACTCGATCCTGCCACGTATGGCTGGTACCGTGACCTTCGCCGTTACGGCACCGTCCCGCACGCGGGCTTCGGCCTCGGTTTCGAGCGCCTGCTGGTCTACGTGTGCGGCCTCTCCAACATCCGCGACGCCATCCCCTATCCACGCGCCGCAGGGACAGCCGAATTCTGATGATGAAACGCCGGTTCAGCGCACTCGCCCCGATCCTCGCCGCCTGCACGCTGCTGCTGGCCGCCTGCCACTCCGTGAAGGACCTTGTGCCGCCGAACCTGCGCCCGCCGGAGAACACCGACGACCCGCTCAAGCAGGCGCAACAGCGCCTGCTCGAAGCGACGCCCTGCTGCACCAGCTTCGCCGACTTCTCCTACCAGAGCCTGCTGCCGTGGCAGCCGCAGCCGTTCACGCTGGGCAGCGGCAGCAGCGTGGCGAACATCAACGGCACGCATAGCTACTTCCTCGCGTTCCGCCTGCCGACCGGGGCCAAGCTGCCCTACCGCATCGCGTTCAAGTCGGAGTTGAACGGCCGTTGGCTGAAGTCCAGCTACCTGTTCGCGCCCACCGTGGTATTGCTGGACAGCGGCTTCCAGCCGATCGGCTCCGACGACGTTTCGCTGTGCGAGCACATGGGCTGGAGCGACGCCAGCTCGGGCGCGTTCGGCGCCTATACCGTCAACAGCAAACAGGCACGCTACCTGCTGATCTACAGCTCGGCCGACCAGCAGAAGGGCAAGACCTACTGGGAGCAGTCACCCACCGCGTTCTCCGCACAGGGCATGGCAAGCAGCATGCCCACGCTGGAGATGAGCTCCAGCGGCACCTTCAGCGTGCCGCATGGCCCCGACGGCACGATCTGGGTGGGCATGATGAACGCCACCTACGCCAAGGCCGTGGACAACGCGATCTGCAAGCAGCCACCGAAGGGCAACGGCGTGCTCAACACCCTGCGCACCGCCCTGCCGTGGGGTGCTGCCGGCAACGCCAGCAGCGCCAGCGACAAGGGCGGCGGCACCGGGGCGAACTCCGCATCCGGCAGCGCCCGGGGAAGCTGAGCGTGCTGGCCCTCTACCTCGGCTTGCTGGCCGCCGGCCTGGCCCTGTTCGTGCTGTCCTACGTGGCGCCGTTCCGCGTCGCCGCCCTGATGCGCCAACGCCATCCGCAGCACTGGCAGGTGGTCGCCGAATCCGAGCGGGGCAGGATCGGTCCGCTGCGCACCTGGATGCGCATGCAGTACGTGCTTCGCTCGCCCGCGCTGGCCCTGCTGGACGATCGCGACATCAGTCGCTGGCGCGGCGCCTGGCGCTACAGCCAGTGGCTGGGCTGGCTGTGCTGGCTGGCCGCGCTGGCGATGCGCCTGCGCTGGGGTTGACCGACACCACGGAAGCAAGTCCATGCAATTGAACCTCGATGGCCGTCATGCCCTCGTCTGCGGTGCCTCGCAAGGTATCGGCCGCGCCAGCGCGATCGAACTGGCACTGCTGGGCGCCAACGTCACCCTGCTGGCACGTCGCGCCGAGGCATTGCAGGCACTGATGCGCGAGCTGCCGCGCACGCACCCGGCGCAACGCCATGGTTTCATCGCCGTCGACGTGGGCGATACCGCCGCGCTGCGCGCGCAGGCCGAGGCGCTCGCCGCCGCCGCACCGGTGCACGTGCTGGTCAACAACAGCGGCGGGCCGCCGCCCGGCAGCGTGCTCGAGGCAAGTCCCGATGACTTCCTCGCCGCCTGGCGGCAACACCTGCTGGCCTGCCACACGCTGGCGCAGGCGACGGTACCCGGCATGCGCGCGGCCGGCTGGGGGCGCATCGTCAACGTGATCTCCACCTCGGTACGCGAGCCGATTCCCGGCATCGGCGTGTCCAACACCACGCGCGGCGCGGTGGCCAGCTGGGCCAAGACGCTGGCCGGCGAACTCGCCGCCTTCGGCATCACCGTGAACAACGTGCTGCCCGGTTCCACCCGCACGCCGCGCATCGAGCAGATCGTGGCCGTACGCGCCGAGAAAAGCGGCAAGCCGGCGGCCGAAGTGCAGCAGGCGATGGAGGCCGAGGTACCGATGCGCCGCTTCGCCGAGCCCGCGGAAATCGCCGCCGCGGTAGCCTTCCTCGCCTCGCCCGCGGCGAGCTACATCACCGGCGTCAGTCTTGCGGTGGACGGCGGACGCATGCGATCGCTCTGATCGAACGTACCCGCGCGTCCGGTGCAATCGAAGGGGGCGTGGCGTAAGCTTCGGCGGATGCCCATTTCGCGCCTCGCCAACCTGATCGATGGCCGCCTCGTGCCGCCATTGGCCGACCGCTGGCTCGATGTGTTCGAGCCCGCCACGGGCGAACCCTTCGCCGAATGCCCCGATGCCGATGCATCCGATGTCGCCATGGCCGTGGCCGCCGCGCAACGCGCGGCACCCGGCTGGGCGGCCACTCCGATCGAGCGGCGGGCCCTCCTGCTGCAGCGCCTCGCCGACCGGGTCGAGGCGCGACTGGACGAATTCGCCGCACTGGAATCGCGCGACAGCGGCAAACCGGTGCGGCTCGCGCGCAGCGTGGACATCCCGCGCGCGGTGAGCAACCTGCGCTTCTTCGCCGCGGCCATCGAGGCATGGGGCAGCGAATCGCACGCGATGGCGCTCGGTGAGCCCGACCAGGGCGCCATCAACTACACGTTGCGCCAGCCGTTGGGCGCGGTGGGCTGCATCAGCCCATGGAACCTGCCGCTGTACCTGTTCACCTGGAAAATCGCGCCCGCTCTGGCTGCAGGCAACACGGTGGTGGCCAAGCCCTCGGAAATCACGCCCTGCACCGCGGCCCTGCTCGGCGAGCTGAGCATCGAGGCCGGCTTCCCGCCCGGCGTGCTGAACATCGTGCACGGCCGCGGTCCGGCCGTGGGTCAGGCCATCGTCGAGCATCCCCGCATCAAGGCGGTTTCCTTCACCGGAAGCACCGCCACCGGGGCGCACATCGCGGCGGCAGCAGCGTCCCGGTTCAAGAAAGTCTCGCTGGAGATGGGCGGCAAGAACCCGGCCATCGTGTTTGCCGATGCCGAGCTCAGCGATGCCGATCTCGACACCATCGTGCGCTCGGGCTTCGCCAACCAGGGCGAGATCTGCCTGTGCGGCTCGCGCCTGCTGGTGCAGCGCTCCATCTACGCCGCTTTCCGCGAGCGCTACCTCGCACGCGTGCGCGCGCTACGCGTGGGCGATCCGGTCGACGAGGCCAGCGACCTGGGCGCGTTGGTATCCAAGCCGCACTTCGACAAGGTGATGGCCTGCATCGCCCAGGCGCGCGCCGAGGGCGGCGAAGTGCTCTGCGGCGGCGAGCCCGTGACACCGCCCGGCCGCTGCGCGCGCGGCTGGTTCGTGGCGCCCACGGTGATCGAGGGCCTGGCGGACCAAGCCGCCACCAACCAGCAGGAAATCTTCGGCCCGGTGGTGACACTGATCCCGTTCGAGGACGAAGCCGAAGCCCTGGCCATCGCCAACGGCACCCGCTACGGCCTCGCCGCCTCGCTGTGGACGCGCGACCTTTCGCGTGCGCACCGGCTCGGCGCGCAACTCGACTTCGGCATCGTGTGGATCAATTGCTGGATGCTGCGCGACCTGCGCACGCCGTTCGGCGGCACCAAACACTCTGGCCTCGGCCGCGAAGGCGGCAGCGAGGCGCTGCGCTTCTTCACCGAGCCCAAAAACGTCTGTATTCGCTACTGAAGGAAACGCTGATGGATTCGCTGAAAGAGTTGCTGGCCAGCAACCGGCGCTGGGCCGCCAACGTCACCGCGCAGGAGCCGGACTTCTTCGAGAAGCTCGCGCAGCAGCAGGCACCCAGATACCTGTGGATCGGCTGCTCCGACTCGCGCGTGCCGGCCACCCAGATCGTCGACCTGCCGCCGGGCGAGATCTTCGTCCACCGCAACGTGGCCAACGTGGTGGTGCACACCGACCTCAACGCGCTCAGCACCATCCAGTTCTCGGTGGACGTGCTCAAGGTGAAGCACATCCTGGTGGTGGGCCACTACGGCTGCGGCGGCGTGGGCGCGGTACTGAACCAGTCGCGGCTGGGCCTGATCGACAACTGGCTGCGCCACATCGGCGACGTGGCGATGAAGCACCCCGAAAAGCTCGATCCCGCCACCGAGTTCGCGGTACGCCATGCGCGCCTGTGCGAACTCAACGCGATCGAGCAGGCGGTCAACGTGTGCCACACCACGGTGGTGCGCGAGGCGTGGGAACGCGGCCAGCCGCTCGCGGTGCATGCCTGGATCTACGGCCTGGACAACGGACTCATCCGCGACCTCGGCCTGGACGTGCGCAGCATCGAACAGTTGCCGGCGGCCTACGAGGCTGCGCTTGCCGGCCTGGCCGAGCGCTGGAACGCGCCGGCGTGAACGACAGCGTGCGCACCGATGCCGCGCCGGCGCCAGTCGGCGCCTACCCGCATGCGCGGCGCGTGGGCAACCTGCTTTTCCTCTCGGGCGTCGGGCCGCGCCAACCGGTCACGAACGCGATCCCGGGCAACGTGTACGACGCCGACGGCAAGCTGGTCGCCTACGACATCGAGGCGCAGTGCCGGCAGGTGTTCGCCAACGTGCGCGCGGTGCTGGAGGCCAGCGGCGCGCGCTGGGAGGATCTGGTCGACGTGACCGTGTTCCTCACCGACATGACGCGCGATTTCGCCGCCTACAACTGCCTCTATGCCGAACACTTCGCCGGCGTCGACGCCTGCCGCACCACGCTGGGCATCACTGCCCTGCCGACGCCCATCGCCATCGAGCTGAAATGCGTGGCGCAGCTGGACCGCCGCTGATCGCAAAGGCAAAGCAAGCCGCAGCGTGATGCCGTGCCAAAAGAAAACCCGCCGGCTCGCCGGCGGGTTTTCGCATCGTCCTGAGGTTTCCGGACAATCAACCAGCCGATGCCTTACCTGCGGCATCAGCCTTCTTCGAGGCCTTCTTCATGGCCTTCTTGTGATGGCTGTGGTGCTTGCTCGACTTGTGCATGGCGCTCTTGTGCATGGCGCTCTTGTGCATGGCGCTCTTGTGCATGGCGCTCTTGTGCATCGTGCTCTTGTGCATGGCGTCCATGTGCATGGCGGACGCAGGGGCGGCAGTCTGCGGAGCGCTGGCAGGTGCCGCCTGCCGGGCGAATACGGAAGCGGACAGGGCCACGCCGGCGACGAGCAGGGAAGCAATCGCGAACTTGCGCATGATGGCGAACCTCGATGATTTTTTGTGTATCGCGAGCCCGGCCGGAACCCGGCATCACGGGAGGCGCGACGGGGGCCACGATAGCAGCACCACGGGCATACCGGGACTGAACGGGACGACCTCGCGCCACGCTGTTCCGATCGCGGATATCTGCGCTTCAGCTTGCGCGTTTCAGAGCCCGAAACGCGCC
>JAJZGE010000567.1 GCA_021798675.1 Pseudomonadota bacterium
CAGGCTGCACAAGCCAATCGCCGGGCCGGTGCGCTTCAGGCAGACGGGCAGTTGGTTATAGTGCGCTTCAGCAATCCCGACCAAAGGCTCTTGATGAACGGCCGCGACAACGCATCGAATTCCTCTGCCGGCAAGCGCTCCTCCGGATCGCAAGGCACCCGGCTGTTTTCAGTGGAAGAGCTGCGCCATTACGCCGAGCAGACCGGGGCCGGCCCCAGCGGCCGCGCCAGCGCGGACAAGCCGGTACTGAAGGGCATCAGCGCGGGACTCGATGGCCGGCGCTTTTTCCTGCGACCGGGCCGGCAAACCCTGGGCCGGCGCGGCGACAATGACATTGTCATCGACGACCTCAGCGTGTCCGCGTCGCATGCGTGGATCATCAACCAGCAGGGGCACCACGTGATCATGAACACGCTGTCCACCAACGGCACCTTCGTGAACGACCGGCGCATCCACGAAACCACGCTCAAGCACGGCGACCGCATCCGGCTCGGCCAGGCCGAGTTCGAATTCCTGACGCGCGAGCCCGGCGCGACCGGTCGCGGCCGCCTGCGCTGGATCGCGGTCGGCGTGTGGGTCGCGATCGGGCTGGGCGCGCTGGCCTGGTGGCTGCACTGAGCAGCGTGCCGTGAGCGCGCCAGACACGCCGCCGCAGATCGGCCGCTATCGCATCGAGGGGTTGCTCGGCGAGGGCGCGATGGCGGTGGTCTACGCCGGCTTCGACCCGCAGATCGAGCGCCAGGTGGCGATCAAGTGCCTGCGCCGCGAGATCGCCGCAGACCCCGGCTACCGCCGCCGGTTCCTGGTCGAGGCGCGCGCGGCCGGCCACCTCACGCATCCGCACATCGTCACCATCTTCGACGTCGGCGAGACTGCTGACGGCCGCTCCTACATCGCGATGGAGCGGCTCTCCGGCGAAACGCTGGCAAGCCGCGTCGCGGGCGAGGGATTTCCGCCGCTGCCGGTGATCATCGAGCTGGCCGAGCAGATCGCCGCGGCGCTCGACTACGCCCATGCCCAGGGCGTGGTCCATTACGACATCAAGCCCGAGAACATCATGCTGACCGACGGCTGGCAGCATGCCAAGGTCAGCGACTTCGGCATCGCCGAGCGCGGTGGCACAGCCGCGCCCGGCGACGCGCCGACGGAGATTGGCGGCACCCCCGCCT
The DNA here is from genome assembly GCA_021798675.1 of Pseudomonadota bacterium. The sequence continues at coordinate 1,170 of JAJZGE010000567.1, forward strand.
ACATGGCGCTGGAGCGGCTGCGCGGCGAACCGGCCGACGGCCGCAGCGACCTCTTCGCGCTGGGCGTGCTGCTGTACTGGCTGCTCACCGGCAAGCTGCCGTGGCCGGAAACCGCCGACGTGAAGCGCCTGCTGCAGCAACGCCAGCGGCTGCCGCGGCCGTCGATCCAGCCACGCGAGGCGGATACTCCGTCGATCCTGCTGGACATCGTGCAGACGCTGCTGGCACCGGCGCCCGCGGCGCGCTATCAGCGCGGCAGCGAGGTGATCGACGACCTGCGCCTCGCACGACGCGAACACGAGCGCCTGCACGAAAAGCCGCTGGCTACCCGCATCATTTCGCTGCGGCTGCGCTGGGCCAGCATGCTGGGCGCCATCCTCAGCCTGACCCTGCTGCTGGGGCTGGCCGCGATCTACGCCAAGCAGAGCGCCGCAGTGAACGGACTGGCGCTGGATTTCGGCAGCTCGCTGGCGCGCATGATCGCCGGCGAGTCCGCCGAGAACCTGCTGGTCGGCGATCATGCCGCCACCCGGGCGCTGGTCGAGGACGTCGCGCGCAACCGGCAGATCCACTATCTGGCGATCGCCGATCGCCACGGCGCCATCATCGGCAGCACGCGTCATGCCGAGGTCGGCCAGCGCCTGCCGCAGCTGGCCGGTTCCACGCCGGTGGCGGGGCCGGATCAGGTCGAGAGCTATCGCGGCCGCCTGCCGGGCGATGCGAGCGGAGGCGAGATGCTGCTGTTCGACGTGCCGATCCATTACCAGACCGCCGCGGTGGGGGAGCTGCGCCTGGGCGTCAGCAACGCGCCGCTGCGCGCCGCCCAGAAGACCACGCTGTGGGTGATCGCCGTGGTGCTGGTGCTGACGCTGGTGGCGGTGGTCGGTTCGGCCTACTGGCTGTTCCGGCGGCTGCTGACCCTGCTGGACGTGCTCGGCGACGCGCTGCTGCGGGTGGCGCGCGGCGATACGCATCACCGCATCCGGCTGGTGCGGCGGGACGAACTGGGGCGGCTGTTTGCCGCCTTCAACCTGATGAACAGCGCGCTGCAGGCGCGCCAGGGCAAGCCGCGGAAACCCGCCCGCGCTGCGGCCGCGGATCTCGGGCTGTCCACACGCATCCTGCCCGCGCCGGACGCGCCAGACGCGCCCGGTGGCAACCCGCAAAAGCCCACTTGAGCCGAGCTGCGCAGGTCAGCACGGCGCGTGCTCAGAATTGCTTGAGGCGCTGCTTGAGCTCGAGGGCGCGGGCGCGGTAGGCGATGGCCGGCTCGTAGTTCGGATCGATCGCCAGCACGCGGTCCCACAGCGCAATCGCCGGATCCAGTTGCTGGTCGCGGTACAGCACGATCGCGCGCTGGTGATACGCGGCAATCACCTGTTTGCGCAGCGATGCCGGCCCCACGCCGGCCGGCTTCAGCTGCGGGTCGATCGTCAGCGCCTGCTCCATCCGCGCCAGCGCCTGCGCTTTTTGTCCCTGCGCCAGCAACGCCG
>JAJZGE010000568.1 GCA_021798675.1 Pseudomonadota bacterium
GCATCGAGCGCCATCAGCGCGACGAACTGGGCCCGGCTGGCGGCCGTTGGCCGTGGATTGCGGGTGGCCTGGTGCTGCTGGCGCTGCTGGGTGGCGCCGGCTGGTGGCTGTTCGGCCAGCGTCCGCTGCCGGTGCAGACCGCGCTGGCGATCGCGCCCAGCACCGACAGCGAGGCCGGTGCAGTGCTGCAGGCCACCGGCTATGTCACCGCGCGGCGGCAGGCCACGGTGTCGGCGCAGATCACCGGCACGCTCATCGCGGTGCTGATCGAGGAGGGCGATCACGTCAGGCAGGGCCAGGTGCTGGCGCGGCTGGATGACCGCGGCTACAAGGCCAACCTGGACGCGGCCAGGGCGCAGGCCGACGCCGCGCACGCGCTGCTGGCGCAATACCGGGCGCAGCTGGCGCAAGGCGTGCACGACGCCGCGCGGCTGCATACGCTGGCGGCGCGCGGGCTGGTGTCCGCGCAGAGTGCCGAGCAGGCGCGCACCCAGGTCGACACGCTGCGTGCCCAGCTGGCCGCGCAGCAGCAGCAGGCACGCGCGGCTGACGCGCAGGCCGCAGTGGCGCAGGTGAATTTCAACTACACCGTGGTGCGCGCTCCGTTCAACGGCGTGGTCACCACCAAGGACGCGCAGGTCGGCGAGATCCTCTCGCCGCTGTCTGCCGGCGGCGGCTTCACGCGTACCGGCGTGGGCACGATTGTCGACATGGATTCGCTGGAAGTGGATGTCGATGTCAACGAGGCCTACATCGGCCGGGTCAAGCCGGGCATGCCCGCCGAGGCGGTGCTGGACGCATATCCCGACTGGAAGATCCCCGCCCACGTGATCGCCATCGTGCCCACCGCCGATCGCGGCAAGGCCACCATCAAGGTGCGCGTGGCGCTGGAACAGAAGGACGCCCGGGTGGTGCCGGACATGGGCGCGCGGGTGTCGTTCCTGGAAGAAAAGGCCGCCACGGCGGCGCATCCGCTGCAGGGCGTGCTGGTGCCGGCCACCGCGATCGTGCCGCGCGCGGGCCGCAGCGTGGTGTTCGTGGTCGCGGACGGCAAGGCACGGGAGCGCGCGGTGAACCCTGCCGCGCAGGCCTACGGCGAGTTGCGCCTGCTGCCGGCCGCGGTGACGCCGGGCGAGCGCGTGGTGATTGCGCCGCCGGTCAGCCTGCGCGACGGCGCGGACGTCCAGCCGGAAAAACCATAGCGACATTTCGCAGGAGCGCACCCGGTGCGCGAATGCTCTTTCACCCAACCGCCAACAGCATACGCGCACAGGGCGCGCTCCTACCCGAGCCACAGCCAGCATTCCACAGGAGACCCGTCATGGGCACGCTGATCGAGATCCGCAATCTGGCCAAGACCTACGAGCGCGGCAAGCAGAAGGTCGAGGTGCTGCATCACGTCAACCTGGATATCGCCGAAGGCGACTTCCTCGCGCTGATGGGGCCGTCCGGCTCCGGCAAGACCACCCTGCTCAACCTGATCGGCGGCCTGGATGTGCCCAGCGCCGGCAGCATCGGTGTGGGCGGCCAGCGCATCGACCAGCTCGGCGGCGGCGCGCTGGCGCGGTGGCGGGCATCCAACGTGGGTTTCGTGTTTCAGTTCTACAACCTGATGCCGATGCTCACCGCGCAGCGCAACGTCGAGCTGCCGCTGCTGCTGACCAAGCTGTCGGCGGCGCAGCGCAAGAAGAACGCGGCCATCGCGCTGCAGCTGGTGGGGCTGGCCGACCGCGCCACGCACAAGCCGGGCGAGCTGTCCGGCGGTCAGCAGCAGCGCGTGGCGATCGCCCGCGCGATCGTCTCCGATCCCGCCCTGCTGGTTTGCGACGAGCCCACCGGCGATCTGGATCGCCAGTCGGCCGAGGACGTGCTCGGCCTGCTGCAGCAGCTCAACCGCGAGCACGGCAAGACCATCGTGATGGTCACCCACGATCCCAAGGCCGCCGAATACGCCAGCCATACGCTGCATCTGGACAAGGGCACCCTTGTCGAGCAGGCACTGGCGTGACGCGCGCCGCCGCTTTCACTCCCGCTCCCCGGCGGGGAGAACGGTGCGCTTCAGCTCCCTCTCCCCGGCGGGGAGAGGGTTGGGGTGAGGGACCGCGCTTGCCTCGATGCGACATCGAAGTGCGCTTCGACTGGCATTACTGCGAGCACCCGCCCCTCATCTGCCCTGCGGGCATCTTCTCGCCAAAGGGGAGAGGGGATAGCGCCATGGAGCGATCATCATGAAATACCTGCACCTGATCTGGGCGGCGCTGTTCCGGCGCAAGGCGCGCACCTTCCTGACGCTGGTGTCGATCATCACCGCGTTCCTGCTGTTCGGCATGCTCGATGCCGTGCGTACCACTTTCGAGAGCAACGGCAAGAGCCTGCTGGGTGTCGATCGGCTGGTGACCTCGTCACGCTACTCGATCATCCAGTCACTGCCGCTGGCCTTGCAGGCGCAGATCGCCGCCGTGCCCGGCGTGCGCGATGTGGCCTATGCCAACTGGTTCGGCGGCATGTATCAGGAGCCGAAGAACTTCGTCTTCAGCTATGCGGTGAGCACGAACTATCTGGATGTCTATCCGGAAATCCGGTTGTCCCCCGCACAGCGCAAGGCATTCGACGACACGCGCACCGGCGTGGTGATCGGTGACGCACTCGCAAAGAAGTAC
>JAJZGE010000569.1 GCA_021798675.1 Pseudomonadota bacterium
GGCGGAGGCGGTGAGCTGCGTCTCCTCGCGGATCGCCGCGCGGATCGCCTCGGCCGTAGCGGTGGCCGAGGGCAGGCCGGTCTTGGTCGTGGTGACGTCGAGGTAGGCCTCGTCCAGCGACAGCGGCTCGATCAGCTCGGTGTGCCGCGCGAAGATCTCGCGTATCTGCCGTGACACCGCCTTGTAGCGCGCGAAGTCCGGCGGCACGAAGATCGCCTGTGGGCACAGGCGCTCCGCGCGCACCGCCGGCATCGCCGAGCGCACGCCGAACTTGCGCGCCTCGTAGCTGGCTGCGCACACCACCGAACGCGCCCCGCGCCACGCGACCACCACTGGGCGGCCGCGCAGCGAGGGATCGTCGCGCTGCTCGACCGACGCGTAGAACGCGTCCATGTCGACGTGGAGTATTTTGCGCAGGGGGGTGGGCACGGTGCAGACGATTCTAGGGCCTGCCCGCGGCGTGGCCTACGGGCGCCGCACGCGTGCGGCGAGCCGTTCCGCATAGCGTTCGGCGGCGTCGGGCCGGGCCGCGAGGTGCAGGAAGGGCTCGATCAGCTCCGCCTCCATCAGCAGGAAGCGCCCGTCCTGCATCACGCCGTCGATGCGTGCATAGGCGGTCTCGGCGTGGCCGGCGCGAGCCACGGCGGCCAGCACGGCCTGCGCCGCGGCGAGCGCAGGCTCGGGTGCTTCGGCCAGTTCCGCGCTGCCGCCGTGTTCGCCCTGCACGCGGTAGTCGCCGGGCTTCGGCAGCTTGCGCACGGCGTGGCTGTAGTCGCCGTCGAAAAACAGCAACGACCATTCGCCGTCGCGCTGGATTTCCGCCACGAACGGCTGCACCAGCCAGTCGCCCTCGGGCAGCGCGGCGACGGCCTGCGCGAACGCCGCATCGCTCGCAGTGCCGCGCAGCGTGCGCCATGCACCGCCGCTCACCGCAGGTTTCACCACCACCTCCTGCGCCTGCAGGGCCTGCAGCGTCGCGGGCAGCTCGGTCGTGTGCGCCAGTCGCGTGGGGATGATCTCCACGCCGAGCCGTGCCAGCTCCAGCAGGTAGCGCTTGTCGCTGTTCCAGCGCAGCAGGTGGCTGTCGTTGACGGTGGGCACACCCAGTGCGTCGAGCTTGTCCAGCCAATGCAGGAATTCGGGGTAGCGCTGAAAGTAGTCCCACACGGTGCGCACCAGTACTGCGTCGAAGCGCGACCAGTCCACGTCCGGGTCGTTCCAGGTGCAGGGCACGCCATGTACGCCAAGGCGGGCGAGCGTGGCGACGAAGTGCGTATCGTCGGGATGCACGCCGGGATGGGCGGCGTCGGTGGCAAGAGCAAGTTGGATGGACATGCGAACCCTCTCGGTAGCGAGGGCGCCCTTGTCGACGAGGATCGCGGGCCGAGCGTGGCGGATGGCTCCGTCGCAGCACCCCTCGGCACGGACTGCGCGGCGCGAATGCCGACGCAACAGGGAGCATCGCCAGGCGATGCGTGGCGCGCATTCTTCGGTGGCGCGGGGCGGCTGTCAATCGGGCGTATGCTGGGGCGCGTACCTGCGGTCGCGATGGAGGCCCCATGCTTTTCGATTCGATCCATGCCGGGCCGTCGATGCTCGCCGCCTTTCTCGCCTCGCTGGTGGAGTGCGTGGAAGCGTTAACCGTAGTGCTGGCGGTGGGCGCGGTACGCGGCTGGCGCAGCGCCCTGGCCGGTAGCGCGGCGGCGCTGCTGCTACTGCTGTTGCTGGTGGTGGTGCTGGGTCGCGCGCTTGGTCGTGTACCGCTGCATGGCCTGCAACTGGTGGTCGGCGCCTTGTTGCTGCTGTTCGGCATGCGTTGGTTGCGCAAGGCCGTGCTTCGCGCGGCGGGCGTACTGCCGCTGCACGACGAGGCGGCGATCTACGCGCGCGAGACGCAGGCCTTGCGTGGCCAGGCCGCGGCGGCGCATGCATGGGACCGGCTGGCCTTCGCCACCGCGCTCAAGATCACCTTGCTCGAAGGCGTCGAAGTGGTGTTCATCGTGCTGGCCATCGGCGCGGGTCATCCCGGCCTGCTGTGGCCCGCCAGCCTCGGTGCGCTGGCTGCGCTGCTGGTGGTGATCGTGCTGGGCATCGCGGTGCATCGCCCGCTGGCGCGCGTCCCGGAAAACACGCTGAAGTTCGCGGTGGGCGTGATGCTCTCCGCGTTCGGCACGTTCTGGGCGGGCGAAGGCATGGGCTATGCGTGGCCCGGCGGCGATGGGGCGCTGCTCGGCCTGGTCGGCGGATTCCTCGCGGTGTCCCTGTTGAGCGTGCAGTGGCGCCGTCGTCAGTCCCTGGCTGGCGCGAAGGAGCTCGCTCGATGAACTGGCTGCGTGCGGTGCTGTCGGAACTGTGGGGTCTGTTCGTCGACGACGGCCGCTATGCGCTGGCCATCGTGGTATGGCTGCTGCTGGCATGGCGGGTGCTGCCGCTGCTTGGCCTCGGTGGCGGATGGGACGCGCTGGTCTTCGCGGCGGGCCTGCTGGCGATCCTGGCCGGGAGCGTGTTGCGCCGCGAGCCCGATTAGTTGTCGTCCCAGAACACCTCGACCGCGTCGGGATTCATGAAACCCCAGATCGGCGTGCCCAGCCGCACCAGGCCGTTGCGGATGCGATGGGTGGATTCGTCGTAGGCCGAGATGCGATAGACCAGCTGGTAC
>JAJZGE010000570.1 GCA_021798675.1 Pseudomonadota bacterium
CCACCTGGCCGGTGCCGGCGAACGCAGCGGCTTTCGCGCCACCAGCCTGGAGACGCTGCGGCAGATGGTGGCGGCCAACGTCGGCATCACCCTGCTGCCGGCGCTGGCGGTGCGGCCGCCGGTGGCGCCGCTGGAAAACCTGCACCTGATCGAGTTCAAGGGCCAGCCGCCGAGCCGCCGCGTCGCGCTGGCATGGCGCAAGAGTTCGGCGATGGATGCGTTTCTGCAGCGGCTCGCCGCGGTGATCCGGCAGCTTCCCGCCGACCTGCTCGATACCCGCGCCGCCGCTACGCCGCCGGTCGCGGTGACGGCCAAACCGGCCCGGCGCCGACCTGCGCGGCCATAGCCGCGCGCTATGGTCATCATCGGCACAATCAATTGCATTGCCGCCGCGGCGAGCGCTAGGCTCGATCCCTGCGGTCGTCACGATCGCCCTCGCATTACCCTCCCAGCCGCAACGTCACGAGGTGTTGTCATGAGCCGTCTGAAAGGTTCCAAGACCGAGGAAAACCTGAAGTACGCCTTCGCCGGCGAGTCCCAGGCCAACCGCCGCTACCTGTACTTCGCCACCAAGGCCGACGTCGAGGGCTACAACGATGTGGCCTCGGTGTTCCGTTCCACCGCGGAGGGCGAGACCGGCCACGCGCACGGTCATCTCGAATACCTGGAGGAGGTCGGCGATCCGGCCACCGGGCTGCCGTTCGGTGCGACCTCGGACAATCTGAAGTCGGCGATCGCCGGCGAGACGCATGAGTACACCGACATGTACCCGGGCATGGTCAAGGCCGCCCGCGACGAGGGCTTCGACGAGATCGCCGACTGGTTCGAGACACTGGCCAAGGCCGAACGCTCGCATGCCAACCGCTTCCAGCGCGCGCTGGACGAGCTGAAGTAACGTCCCGAAGCGGCGGCCCGCGCGTCGCCGCTTCGCCGCCGGCGCGTCGATCGGCGCCCGCCGGCTTCGTATCGCGGCTTCGTATCGGAAAACCACGCATGGCCGAGCAACCGCCTGTCGATTCGCCAGTCACCGCCCCCAGTGCCCGCGAGGGCGGCGTGCAAGCACCGACCCGCCATCCGCTCGGCTGGACCGAACCCGGCTTCTGGGAACAGGCGCAGCTCGACGCCGAACTGGAGCGCGTGTTCGACGCCTGCCACGGCTGTCGCCGCTGCGTCAGCCTGTGCCATGCCTTCCCCACCCTGTTCGACCTGATCGACAACTCCGCCACCATGGAAGTGGACGGTGTGGCCGCCTCCGATTACCCCAGGGTGACCGAGCACTGCTACCTGTGCGACCTGTGCTATCAGACCAAGTGCCCGTACATTCCGCCGCACCCGTGGGCGATCGACTTTCCGCACCTGATGCTGCGCGCCAAGGCGGTGGCGTTCCGCCGCGACGGCGCGCCGCTGTCGGCGAAGATCCTCTCCAGCACCACCGCGGTGGGCAAACTGGCCTCGATCCCGGTGGTGGTACAGGCGGTGAACGCGGCCAACCGCAACCCCGTCGCGCGCAAGCTGCTGGAAAAAACTCTCGGCGTCGATGCCGACGCGCGCGTGCCCGAATACCACTCGCCCAGTGCGCGCAAGCGGCTGCGTGATCTCGACGGCAACGGCATGGCCACCCCCGCCGGGCGCACGCGCGGCAAGCTGGCGCTGTTCGCCACCTGCTACTGCAATCACTCGGTGCCCGGCGTGGTGGAGGATCTGGCCGCCGTGATGCAGCACAACGCGATCCCGCTCAAGCTGGTACCACGCGAGGTGTGCTGCGGCATGCCCAAGCTGGAGCTGGGCGACCTCGACAGCGTGGCCAGTTACAAGCAGCAGAACATTCCCGTACTGGCCGCACTGGTGCGCGATGGCTTCGACCTCACCGCGGCGGTGCCCTCCTGCGTGCTGATGTTCAAGCAGGAGCTGCCGCTGATGTTTCCCGACGACGCGGACGTCGCGCTGGTCAAGGCGCACTTCTTCGATCCGTTCGAATACCTGATGGAGCGCCACCGTTACGGCCTGCTCGCGAGCGACTTCAAGCAGCCGCTGGGCAAGGTGGCGTGGCAGGTGCCGTGCCACCAGCGGGTGCAGAACATCGGCCCGAAAACGCGCGACATCCTCCAGCTGATTCCGGACACCGAGGTGGTGACGATCGAACGCTGCTCCGGCCACGACGGCACCTACGGGGTCAAGCAAAAGACCTACGCGATCTCGCGCAAGATCGCCAGGCCGGTGGAAAAGCGCGTCGAGCAGGCGCAGCCCGACCACTTCACCAGCGACTGCCCGATGGCCGGCGGCCACATCGCGCACGGGCTGCATGACAAGCCGGGCGCCGAGCATCCGCTGAGCCTGCTGCGCAAGGCTTACGGCATCTGAGCAGCGCTGACGCCACCCACACCCGGTATGGATCAACCGACATGAACCAACTGACCCGCGATGACCTGCTGACCCTGGAAGCCTATGCCCGCGCGCGCCCGGCGCTGCGCGGCGAGGTGATCGCGCACAAGCGGCGCCGCACCATCCCGCTGGGCGAGCACCTCAGCGTGGTGTTCGAGGACCGGCGCAGCGTGCAGTACCAGATCCAGGAGATGCTGCGGATCGAGCGCATCTTCGAGGCTGCCGGCATCCAGGCCGAACTGGATGCCTACAACCCGCTGATCCCGGATGGAAGGAA
>JAJZGE010000571.1 GCA_021798675.1 Pseudomonadota bacterium
AGACGCGGCGCGCGCCTTCGGCGCGGTCGAGCACCAGGCCGGCGGCCTTCAACGCCTTCAGATGCTGCGACACCGCCGGGCGGCTGACCGGCAGTCCCGCGGCCAGTTCGCCCACCGCGCGCGGACCATCGCGCAGGCGCTCGAACACCCGGCGGCGGGTGGGATCGGCGAGACAGCGCAGGGCACTTTCGTAAGCCATGACTTACGGTAAGCATTTGCTTACCAGATGTCAAGCGCACCACCGTGAGCCGTTGCGCGCCCACGATCCCGTAGACCCCCGGATACCAGGCTCAACCGCAGCGTCCCGCTGCCGGGCAAACCGTCGCGGACCGGAGGGGATATCGAGGCCCGCGGCGAACGGCAGGCCCGGGTGGCGGTACGACTTGGCCCCTTCCAGGAGGAGATCCAGGCCGATGCAGACGCCTCGACATCGCTTGACACTGGGGGATGCGTCGTCTAGAAAGAACCATAAATGAGCATTTAAATCGTTAAATGATCAAATAAGACACTATGCGCCGCAACGAAGCCCTCTTCGCCACGCCTCCCGCCGGGCAGACGGCCAAGCACTTGGCCGGCCTGGTACACACGGCCCGGCTGGCCCGCCGCTGGACTCTGCCCACCCTGGCCGAGCGCGCACGCGTCAGCGTGGCGACGCTCAGGCGGATCGAGTCGGGCTCGGTCAGCGCGTCTCTGGGCGCCTGGCTGTCGGTATTGGAACCGCTGGGCCTGCTGCCGCGGTTGGCCCAGTTGAGCGACCCTGCATCGCAGGCGCTGCTGGACGAGACCCGCGCCAAGCGCGGTCGTAAATCCATGCCGGCCCGCGATCTGGATTTCTGATCCGTGGCCGAGCGCATCGTCTTCATCCACCTGCCGGGGCAGACCGAGGCGGTCCCGGCAGGCCGGCTGACCCTGCTCGAGCGCGGGTCGGTAGTGGCCGCCAGCACGTTTGCCTACGGTCGCCGCTACCTGCAGCGATGTAATCCCGGACCGTTGCCGGTGGATCCGGTATCGCTGCCGCTGGCGGAGGCGAGCGATGGCGCCGAACGGGTGCCGGCGGCGGGTTTGACGATGTTCGGCGCGCTGCGCGACGCCGCACCCGATGCCTGGGGCCGGCGGGTGATCGAGAACCGCCTGCGCGCGCCACCGAACGGATTGCCCGAATCGGTCTACCTCGATCATGCCGGGCCGCATCGCGCCGGTGCGCTGGACGTACGTGCGGCGCCGACCAGCGGGCCCGGCTCCAGCGCCCTGCCCAGCGCGCTGGAGCTGGAACACCTGCTGGAGGCCGCCGCGCGCATCGAGGCCGGCGAGCCGGTGCCGGCGCATCTGGAAGCCTTCTTTGCCGGCGGTCCCTCGGTGGGCGGGGCGCGGCCCAAGGCGGTCGTTGCACATGACGGTGGCGAGTGGATCGCCAAGTTTCCCGCTCGCGATGATCGTTTCGATGTGCCGCTGATCGAGTTCGCCACGCTGGAGCTGGCGCGCCACGCCGGCCTGGACGTGCCCGCCACGCGTCTGGAAACGCTGGCCGACGGCCGTCACGTGATGCTGATCGAGCGTTTCGATCGCGAGCCCCTGCCGCGCGGACGGGGGCGCCGGCACACGGTCAGCGCCCTGACCCTGCTGGCGTTGCACGAGCAGGAATCGCCCAATGCCAGCTATGCAGCCATCGCTGATGCGCTCAGCCGTTACGGCGTGGGTGGGTGTATCGCGCCAGACCGGGAAGAACTGTTTGCGCGCATGGTGTTCAACATCCTGGTGTCCAACGACGACGATCACTTGCGCAATCACGCCTTCCTGTATGCGCCGGCTGGCGACGGCTGGCGCCTGAGTCCGCTGTACGACGTGGTGCCCAAGCCGCAGGTCGCCAAGGAGCGGACACTACATCTGTCGGTAGGTCCGCATGGTCGCGCGGCGCGGCTGGACAACGCATTGGCCGGCGCCGGACGCTTCGGCCTGCTGCCGCCGGCGGCGGCGCGCATCATCGAACGGGTGGCGGCGGCGGTGCGGCCCTGGCGCAAGGTGTTCGAGGCGCTCGGCGTCTCCGCACTGGAATGCGACCGCGTGGCCAGCGCGTTCCGACGGGCGGGGGACATCGGCATGCGCGACGTGGAGCGGCGGCTTTAGCAGACTGTCGGGAAACAGCGAACCGGGGCCGGCGCTGCACGGGTGCGCAGCCCCGCCTAGGCAGCCGCGCCGCGCCGCGCCAGCAGCGCGTACAGCACCGGCACCAGCACCAGCACCAGCGGCATCTGCACGGCGAGACCGGCGATGATGGCGATGGCCAGCGGCTGCTGCATGGCCGAGCCCTGGCCGATGCCCAGCGCCAGCGGCAGCAGCGCCAGCGCGGCGGCCAGGGTGGTCATGGCAATGGGCCGCAGACGGTTTTCGCCGGCCTGGATCAGCGCCTCGCGGAACGCTACGCCCTCGCCGCGCAGTAGCTGCAGCTCGGAGAAATAGAACACGCCGACCTCGGTGACGATGCCGAGGATCATGGTCAGACCCATCAACGCGGTGATGTTCAAGGTCTGTCCGGTGATCCACAGCCCGAAAAATACGGCGCTGGCGGCCAGCAGCGACGCGGACATGATCGACAGCGCCACGCGGAAGCGCTCGTACATGAACAGCAGCGCCAGGAACACGAGCGCCGCGGCGGCGGCG
>JAJZGE010000572.1 GCA_021798675.1 Pseudomonadota bacterium
CCTAGTGCAGACCGCGAAGAACGTGGGCGAGCAGAGCATCCTCAGCCGCGCCGGCGGTGCGCCCACGCTGGCGGTGGGCATGGCCCAGCTGTTGCACAACATCCTGCCGGGCGAGGGCATGATGGCGTTCTGGTACCACTACGCCATCCTGTTCGAGGCGCTGTTCATCCTCACCACGGTGGACGCAGGCACGCGCGTCGGCCGCTTCATGATCCAGGAGATCGCCGGCCTCATACACAAGCCGCTGCAGGCCACCGAGTCCTGGGCCGGAAACCTGCTCGCCACCGCGATCTGCGTGGCGTTGTGGGGCTACTTCCTGTACCAGGGTGCGGTCGATCCGCTGGGCGGCATCAATACGCTGTGGCCGCTGTTCGGCATCGCCAACCAGATGCTGGCGGCGATCGCGCTGATGCTGGCCACGGTGGTGGTGGTCAAGCTCAAGCGCGAGCGCTACGTGTGGGTACCGGGCATCCCGGCGATCTGGCTGATCGTTTGCACGCTGGCGGCGGGCTGGGAAAAGCTGACCGGCCCGATCAGCTTCACCGCCGCGGCGGACAAGTACGCCGCAGCGCTGGCCAACGGCCAGATGCTGGCGCCGGCCAAGACCGCGGCGGCAATGCGGCAGATCGTGACCAACAACCGCGTGGACATGGCGATGACCGCGCTGTTCATGGCGCTGGTGGTGGTGATGACGCTGTTCTGCCTCAATGCGCTGGCCAAGGCCTGGAAAACCAACCGTCCCACCGCCCACGAGGAACCCTACGTGGCACTGACGGACGTCGCGGTACACTGACGTCATGGAACTGGTCGCGCGACTGCAGGCATTCCGGAAGCGGGCGGTGCAAACCGCTCGCCTGTGTTGCGGCGTGCCCGACTACGAGGCCTACGTGAAGCACCTGCGCGAGCACCACCCCGGGCACAAGGTGCCCAGCTACGCCGAGTTCTTCCGTGAGCGCCAGGAAGCCCGCTACAAGGGTGGCGGCGGGCGCTGCTGCTAAACTGTGCGCACTCCCATGGCCCCGCCGTAGCAATCCGGCGGGGCTTCGCGTTTCCAGAGTCGCAGGGCATGCCCGCAGCACCCCACCCCGTCAGCTTCGGATACTTCGTCACCGCACTGATTGCCACCGCTGTGGTCGCGACCTGCGCCGGCCTGCAATTCCTGTTGATCGGCTGGCGCCAGAGGCACGACCGCACCCCACTCGCCTTCGCCGCACTGTGCGTGTGCGCCGCGATGCTGGCGTTCGGGCGCGCAGGCGTCTACACGGCGCAGGCCCATGTGCAGACCATGCGTGCACTGCACATTCTGGCCGGCGCCGCACTGCTAGCCCTGCCATCGCTGATGTTCTTCGTCGCCAGTTACACCGGCAAGCCGATGCGACGACCACTGACGCTGGTGGTGGTTCTGGCGACGCTGGTGATGTCGACACTCAACCTGCTCGAGCCCGGCACCGTGCTCTACACATCGGTGCATCCGGGCGTGCCGATGCAGCTTCCCTGGGGGGAATCGCTACGCGTGATCGACGGTACGCGCTCGCTATCGGGGCACCTGTTCTACGACCTCTGCTACGCCGTGTTCGCATGGGCGTTCTACCGCGCCGCGCGCCAATGCGCGACGCATGGCCAGCGCCTGCGTGGAGCCATGCTGCTGGCCTGCCTGCTGGTGCAGTTCCTGGCCATGTTGTGGAGTGTGGTGGTGATCGACGCGATGAACCGCCCCTACCCAGCCACCGACGCGTTCGCGTTCCTTTCCTTCGTGCTGCTGATGGGCCTGTCGCTGGTCGAGCAGATGCGCATGCATACCGTGCAGCTCGAACGCACCACCGCGCAGTTGCGCGCGGAGGCGGCCACCCGCCGCCAGGCGGAACAGGGGTTGCGCCATGCCGCCTGGCACGATGCGCTGACCGGCCTGCCCAACCGCCTGCATGCGCAGCACACGCTGGGCGGCCTGCTGGCCGACGCCGAGCGCAACGGCCTGCACGGCAGCGTGTTGCTGGTCGACCTCGACCACTTCAAGACCGTCAACGAATCGCTGGGCCATCGCTTCGGCGATCTGCTGCTGCAGGCCGTGGCCGAGCGCCTGGCCGATGCGATACCCGATGCCATCTCGGTGGCGCGCCTCGGCGGCGACGAGTTCATGCTGCTGCTGGACGCCACCGCCGCCGATGCAGCCGCCGCCGCGCAGCACGGCATGGCGATGGCCGAACACGTACTGGCGCACATGGCCAGGCCCTTGGCGGTCGAACGCCGTGCGCAAGCCGTCGGCGTCAGCATCGGCGTAGCCACGTTTCCCGACGCCGGTAGCGGCCCCGCCGACATCGCGCGGCGTGCCGACATCGCCCTGCACCGGGCGAAGGCAGCGGGCCGCCACTCCGCGCGGCTGTTCGAACCGCAGATGCAGGACGAGGCGGATACCCGCCTCGAACTGGAGCGCGGCCTGCGCCTCGCCGTGCAGCGCGACGAACTGGTGCTGTATTTCCAGCCGCAGGTGGATAGGCACGGTCGCCTCGCCGGTGCCGAGACGCTGCTGCGCTGGCAGAACCCGACCCTGGGCACGCTGCTGCCCGACCGCTTCGTGCATATCGCCGAGGAGACCGGCCTGGTGCATGCGCTGGGGCAATGGGTGATCGACGCGGCCTGCCGCCAGTTGCGGGAC
>JAJZGE010000573.1 GCA_021798675.1 Pseudomonadota bacterium
GTGCCCGATCCGCGACCGGCCATCCCTGGCCGGCCTGAGAAGTTGAATAGTCACAACCTCTCAGAAACGCCCGTCGCGTTGCAGCTGCGCGATCTCGTCGTCGGTGAACAACCGCGAGCGGGTCAGGAAGCGCACGCCCTGCCCGTTCTCCAGCGAGAACATGCCGCCGCGCCCCTCGACCACGTCGATGATCAGCTGGGTGTGCTTCCAGTATTCGTACTGCGACGGACTCATGTAGAACGGCGCATCGGCGATCACGCCCAGCTGCACGTCATGGTCGCCGACGATGAAGTCGTCCTGCGGGTAGCACATCGGCGAGGAGCCGTCGCAGCAGCCGCCGGATTGATGGAACAGCAGCGCGCCGTGCTGCTGGCGCAGGCGCTCGATCAGCGCCTCGGCCACCGGCGTGGCGAGCACCTTGGCAACGCGGTCGACGTCGGGCATGACTGTCTCCGTCAGAAGGTCAGGTTGGCGCCGAGCAGCCAGGTGCGGTCGGTGCCGGGTTCGTAGTAGCGGCCGTTGCCGTCGTTGACGATCACCGTGCCGATGTAGCGGCGGTTGGCCAGATTGTCCAGCCGCGCGCTCAACTGCAGCCGCGTGCCGTCGCCCAGCGCAAGGGTGTAGCTGGCGTCGAGCCCGATCAGGCCATAACCGGCTGCCTGCTGGGTATTGGTGTCGTTGACGCTGACCGCGCCGACGCCGGTCAGCGTCAGGCCCTCGCGCCAGCCCAGATCGCGACCGTGCTCGATGCGCAGCGAGCCGTAGTTGTCCGGTACGCCGGGAATCCGCGCGCCGGCGGCCACGGGCGTCGTGGCGGCGACATGGTTTTCATGTGCTCTCCCCAGCAGTGGTGAAGCGGCGTCGCACTGAAAGGCGACGTTGATTGGCTTTGCCTGACGCTGCCGCCGTGCCGCAAGGCGCGCAGGCAGGCGCTCTGCCCGGCCCCCGGGCAGATGGATGCGTTGCGGTGTGCGCGAGCGCTGGCTGCCGACGGCCCGGCCGTCGGCAGCCAGCCGCCTCAGAAGAAGCCGAGCTTCTTCGGCGAATAGCTGACCAGCAGGTTCTTGGTCTGCTGATAGTGGTCGAGCATCATCTTGTGGTTCTCGCGGCCGATGCCGGACTGCTTGTAGCCGCCGAACGCGGCGTGTGCCGGGTAGGCGTGGTAGCAGTTGGTCCACACGCGACCAGCCTGGATGGCGCGGCCGAAGCGGTAGGCACGGGTGCCGTTGCGCGTCCACACGCCGGCGCCGAGGCCGTACAGGGTGTCGTTGGCGATCGCCAGCGCTTCCGCGTCGTCCTTGAAGGTGCACACAGACACCACCGGCCCGAAGATCTCCTCCTGGAACACGCGCATCTTGTTGTGCCCGAAAAACACCGTGGGCTTGACGTAGTAGCCGTCCTTGAACTCGCCGCCAAGCACGTTGCGCTCGCCGCCGATCAGCACCTTGGCGCCTTCCAGCCTGCCGATGTCGAAGTAGGACAGGATCTTCTCCAACTGCTCGCTGGAGGCCTGCGCGCCAATCATGGTGCCCGCATCCAGCGGATTGCCCTGGCTGATCGCGGCCACGCGCTTGAGCACGCGCTCCATGAACTTGTCGTAGATCGACTCGTGGATCAGCGCCCGGCTCGGGCAGGTGCACACCTCGCCCTGGTTGAAGGCGAACAGCACGAAGCCCTCGATCGCCTTGTCGAAGAAGTCGTCGTCCTCGTCGGCCACGTCGGCGAAGAAGATGTTCGGCGACTTGCCGCCGAGCTCCAGCGTCGCCGGAATCAGGTTCTGGCTGGCGTACTGGCTGATCAGGCGGCCGGTGGTGGTTTCGCCGGTGAAGGCGATCTTGGCAATGCGACTGCTCGACGCCAGCGGCTTGCCCGCCTCCAGCCCGAAGCCGTTGACGATGTTGAGCACGCCCGGCGGCAGCAGGTCGGCGACCAGCTCGGCCCACACCAGGATGCTCACCGGCGTCTGCTCAGCCGGCTTCAGCACCACGCAGTTGCCGGCGGCCAACGCCGGGGCCAGCTTCCAGCACGCCATCAGCAGCGGGAAGTTCCACGGAATGATCTGCCCCACCACGCCCAGCGGCTCGTGGAACTGGTAGGCCACGGTGTCGTGGTCGATCTCGCCGATCGAGCCTTCCTGCGCGCGAATGCAGCCGGCGAAATAGCGGAAGTGGTCGATCGCCAGCGGCACGTCGGCGTTGGTCGTCTCGCGGATCGGCTTGCCGTTGTCCCAGGTCTCGGCGTGTGCCAGCACGGCGAGGTTCTGTTCCATGCGGTCGGCGATCCGGTTGAGGATCAGCGCACGCTCGGTGACCGAGGTCTTGCCCCAGGCGTCCTTGGCCGCGTGCGCGGCATCCAGCGCCAGCTCCACGTCGTCCTTGTCGGAGCGCGGGATCTCGCAGAACGGGTGGCCGGTGATCGGCGTGACGTTGTCGAAGTATTTGCCGTTGACCGGTTCCACCCACTTGCCGCCAATGAAATTGCCATAGCGCTGCTTGAAGGGAACCTGCACGGCGAGGTGTTGCTGTTCCAGCTTGGTCATGGGTGTGCTCCGCGTGTTGGACAGGTGAGAGTGCAAGAGCAGAAGCCGTGCCAGCATCCCGCACTGCGCTGCATTGCTGCATCGTGCCAAGCGACCAAATGCCGCAGG
>JAJZGE010000574.1 GCA_021798675.1 Pseudomonadota bacterium
GCCACCGGGCTGGATTCGATGGTGCTGGGCGAACCGCAGATCCTCGGCCAGGTGAAGGATGCCTACCAGATCGCGCGCGATGCGCACACGCTGAAGGCGCCGCTCGACCGCCTGCTGCAACACACCTTCGCCGTAGCCAAGCGCGTGCGCACGGAAACCCGCATCGGCGCGCACACCGTATCGGTGGCATTCACCGCGGTACGCCTTGCCGAGCAGGTGTTCGCTGACCTGCGCGAGGCCTGCGTGCTGCTGATCGGCGCCGGCGACACCATCGAACTGGCCGCGCGCCACCTCGCCGACAAGCAGGCGCGCCGGATGATCGTGGCCAACCGCACGCTGGAGACTGCGCAGGAACTTGCCAGCCGCTACGGCGGCTACGCCATCGCTCTGGCCGACCTGCCACAGCACCTGGCCGAGGCCGACATCGTGATCTCCTCCACCGCCGCGCGCCAACCGGTGGTCACCCGCGGGATGGTCGAACAGGCGCTGGCTGCGCGCCGACGCAAGCCAGTGTTCATGGTGGACATCGCCGTGCCGCGCGACATCGAGCCGGGCGTGGCCGAATTGCCGGACGTCTACCTCTACGGCATCGACGACCTGCAGCAGGTGATCGATGACAACCGCCGCAACCGTGCGGCCGCCGCGCGTGAGGCCGACGCCATCATCGACCTGCAGGTGGACCGCTACATGGCCTGGCGCCGCGCACTCACCCTGCGCAATCCCGCGCTGGACCTGCGCCAGCACGCCGAGACCTATCGCGACGAAGTGCTGGAGAAGGCCCGCGCCATGCTCGCACGCGGCAAGTCGCCCGACGAGGCGCTGGGCTTCCTTGCCCACACTCTGACCAACAAGCTGCTGCACCACCCCAGCGCACGGCTGCGCGAGGCGACCCTTTCGGGCGACCTGGACCTGCTGCACGCGGCAGGGCGGCTGTACGGGCTCGACGAGGAAGCGGACGCAGAGCGTTAGCCGGCCTGACCGTCCGGCCCCCTGCCCTGCCCGCTGCTCCATCGCCACCTGCCCGCATCCATGACCCCATCCATCCGTCGCAAACTCGAAACCCTTGCCGAACGCCACGAGGAAATCGGCCTGCTGCTGGCCCAGCCCGACGTATTGGCCGACGGCACACGCTTCCGCGAGCTGTCGCGCGAATACGCGCAGCTGGAACCCGTCGTCGTCGCGCTGCGCGAGCACGAGGCCGCCATGCGCGAACTCGCCGATGCGCGCGCCATGCTGGACGACCCCGAGCTCGCCGAGATGGCCGCCGACGACATCGCGCGGCTGGAAGCGCGGCTGACCGGGCTGGACGGGGAGCTGCAGATCCTGCTGCTGCCGAAGGACCCCCGCGACGAAGCCAACCTGTACCTGGAAGTGCGCGCCGGCACCGGCGGCGACGAGGCGGCGATCTTCGCCGGCGACCTGTTCCGCATGTACGTGCGCTACGCCGAACGTAAGCGCTGGCAGGTGGAGATCCTCAGCGAAAGCCACGGCGAACATGGCGGCTACAAGGAGATCGTGGCGCGCGTCGAAGGCAAGGGCGCCTACTCGCGGCTGAAGTTCGAGTCGGGCACGCACCGCGTGCAGCGCGTGCCGGAAACCGAATCGCAGGGGCGCATCCACACCTCGGCGGCCACCGTGGCGATCCTGCCCGAGCTGGACGAGATCGAGGAGATCGCCATCAATCCGGCCGACCTCAAGGTCGACACCTTCCGCGCTTCCGGCGCGGGCGGCCAGCACGTCAACAAGACCGACTCGGCGATCCGAATCACACATTTGCCGACGGGCACGGTGGTGGAGTGCCAGGACGAGCGCAGCCAGCACAAGAACCGCGCCCGCGCGATGAGCCTGCTGCAGGCGCGCCTGCTCGACGAGGCCCAATCCAAGCAGACCGCGGCGCAGGCCGAATCGCGCCGCCTGCAGGTGGGCTCGGGCGATCGCAGCCAGCGCATCCGCACCTACAACTTCCCGCAGGGTCGCATCACCGATCACCGCGTCAACCTGACCTTGTACCGCCTGCCGGAAATCATGCAGGGCGACCTCGACGAGCTGATCGACACGCTCACCCGCGAAAACCAGGCCGACCAGTTGCAGGCGCTGGGCGGCAGCTGACGCCCGACAGATGCCGCTCGCGCGGCGCCCGGCGGATATAGTCTTCCCGATCAGGACACCCGGCGGAACCGACATGGGCAAGCACTATCGCGAGACGCTGGAGGAACTCCAGATCGAGCTGACCCGGCTGCAGCGTGAGCTGCGCGGCACCGGCAAGCGACTATTGGTGATCTTCGAAGGCCGCGACGCGGCCGGCAAGGGCGGCGTCATCAAGGCGATCAGCGAAAAGCTGGACACCCGCGGCTGCCGCATCGTGGCCCTGCCCAAGCCCAGCGACGCCGAGGCCACGCAGTGGTACTTCCAGCGCTACGTCGCGCACCTGCCCAATGCGGGCGAACTCGTGCTGTTCGACCGCAGTTGGTACAACCGCGCCGTGGTCGAGCCAGCAATGGGCTTCTGCAGCCAGGCCCAGTACGAAGCCTTCCTGCAGGCGGTGCCGGCGTTCGAGAAGCTGCTGGTCGACGACGGCATCATCCTGCTGAAGTACTGGCTGACGGTGGACCAGGCCGAGCAGGAACAGCGCTTTGCC
>JAJZGE010000575.1 GCA_021798675.1 Pseudomonadota bacterium
CGGCATCAACCAGCCCACCTGACCACCGCTGTTGTGTCATTTTTTCCTATCGCGAGATAAGAAAATCAGGGGCTTATGCGATTAGCTGCGGAACTTGGGATGCCGATGACCACAACGAAAAACGGCGCCGTGGGCGCCGTTTTTCTTGAGTTGCCGCGATCGCCCGACGTCAGCTCGGCAGAAACTCGTTCAGCGCCTTCAGCAGCTCCTCTTCCTTGATCGGCTTGGTCACATAGGCCTTGGCGCCCTGACGCATGCCCCACACCTTGTCGGTTTCCTGATCCTTGGTGGTCACCAGGATGATCGGGATATGCGCGGTATCGGGATTCTTGCTGATCGTGCGGGTGGCCTGGAAGCCGTTGAGGTTGGGCATCACCACGTCCATCAGGATCAGGTCGGGTTTCTCCAGCTTGGCGACCTCGACGCCGGCGGCACCGTCTTCAGCGGATAGGGTTTCATGCCCGAGTTTTTCGACGATGCGCTTGATGCCCAGCAGCTGGGACGGCGAGTCGTCGACGATCAGGATACGTGCCATAAGGTGATGGTTCCCTGCGTGTTTTGATGATTCTAGGTTGTGGCGGCGACAGTTCCAAGCGTGTCTTGTCAAACGACGCTGCCCACACGCACCAGTGTGCGGCCGAACGATTCGCCCGCGAGCATACGCTCAAACACCTCGGGCAGTGTGTCGAGGGTGATTTCGCGGGTGGCGATGCGGTCCAGATGCTGTGGCTTCCAGTCGCTGGCCAGGTGCTGCCAGACCTCGTCGCGGATATCGCGCGCGGTGCCGGCGGAGGCGATGCCGAGCAGGCTGGCACCGCGAATGATGAACGGCATCACCGTGCTGTCGAATGCCACGCCGCCGGCATTGCCGCAGAGGGCCACGTTGCCGAACGGAGCGATCAAGGGCAGCAGGCCGCTCAGCATGCTGCCACCGACGTTGTCGAGCGCGCCGCCGAAGTGCACCGTATCCAGCGGCTTGCCGTTGAAGAGCAACTGCTGGCGATCGATGCATTCGGTCGCGCCCAGCCGCTGCAGGAAACCGAAGTGATCGGCCTTGCCGCTGATCGCGTGCACCTGGTAGCCGGCGCGGCTGAAGATGTCGATCGCCAGCATGCCGACGCCGCCGCTGGCGCCGGTCACCGCGACCGGGCCGAGCGCGGGCGTCTGCCGGTTGTCCTGCATGCGCTTGAGCGCCAGCGCGGCGGTGAAGCCGGCGGTGCCGATGATCATGCTCTCGCGCAGGCTGAGGCCGGCCGGTAGCGGAATCGTCCAGCGCGCGGGCAGGCGGATGAGCTGCGCATAGCCGCCGTCGCGGGTTTCGGACAGCCCGCTGCCGGTGCACAGCACGGCGTCGCCCTCGCGGAAGGCCGGATCGGTCGAGGCGAGCACGTGGCCGGCCGCGTCGATGCCACCGTTGAGCGGGTAACTGCGCAGGATGCGGCCCTTGCCGGTGCCGGCCAGCGCATCCTTGTAGTTGACCGAGGAATACGCCACCGCCACCAGCACTTCGCCGGGGCTCAGCGCATCGGCACTGACCTGCTCGACGCCGGCGCGGTGGCCGGCATCGTCGTGGTGGATACGGAAGGCGCGCAAGGTGGTCATGTCGGTCTCCGCTGGCTCAGGCTTGAATGCTGGAGGAGTCGATCACGGCGGCCGTGGCGCTGCCGTCGCGATGCCCGATCCAGTCGAACAGGGCGCTCATCGAGTCGCCAAACCACACGCTGTCGCGCCGGCGTGCCGGTACGAAGCCCTCGGTGACCATCCGGTCCATCATCGCGCGCAGCGGGCCGTAGTAGTCGCGCACGTCGAGAAAGGCGCACGGGTAGCTGTGCAGGCCGAGCTGCGCCCAGGTCAGCATCTCGAACATCTCGTCCAGCGTACCGAAACCGCCGGGCAGCGCGACGAACGCCTCGGACAGCTCGTACATGCGCGTCTTGCGCTGATGCATGGTTTCCACCACCACCAGTTCGCTGAGTCCCGGATGCGCTACCTCGCGTTCGACCAGCTGGCGCGGGATCACCCCGGTGACGCGGCCGCCGCCGGCCAGCACGGCGTCGGCCAGCGTGCCCATCAGGCCCACGTTGCCGCCGCCGTAGACGAGTGCGATGCCGCGACGCGCCATCTCGGCGCCGAACTCACGCGCCTGGTCGGCGTACTGCGCATGGCTGCCGCGACTGGAGCCGCAGTAGACGCAGAGGGCGCTGGGTTGAGACACCGGCCGGCCGCTCAATTGCCCTTGTGGATGGCCCGCTTGTCGACCGACAGTGCGGCCTCGTGCACCGCCTCGGACAAGGTCGGATGCGCGTGCACGATGCGCGCGAGATCCTCGGACGAGCCCTTGAACTCCATCGCCACCACGCACTCGGCGATCAGCTCGGAGACGCCCGGACCGACCATGTGCACGCCGAGGATGCGATCGGTCTCGGCGTGGGCCAGCATCTTCACCTGGCCGACGGCCTCGTTCATCGCCACGGCACGGCCGATGGCCGCGAACGGGAAGCTGCCGACCTTGTACGGGATGCCGGCATCCTTCAGTTCTTTCTCGGTCTTGCCGGCCCAAGCGATTTCCGGCTCGGTGTAGATCACCCACGGAATGGTGTCGAAGTTGACGTGGCCAGCCTTGCCGGCGATCCACT
>JAJZGE010000576.1 GCA_021798675.1 Pseudomonadota bacterium
CTCGCCGCTGCCGTTGAGCGTGGCGGCTTTCATCATCATCAGCGGGCGCGGCGCGGAGGCCTTGGCGAAATTCGGTGCGCCGGCGATCAGCGTGAGCCGGACGTCATGCCAGTCGCGTCCGCTGCGGTTGGCGATGCTGGCGTGCGACTGGAACTGCATGCGGCAGGCAGCGCCCGGCAGCAGCGTGGCTACGTAGGCGGCGCGCCAGCCCAGACCGGCGGTGGGATAGCTGAGCACAGCCTGCGCCGGACCGGCGCGCGTCGCATCCACGCGCAGGCGCAGGCTGGAACCGGTCGGGAAATCACCGCCGCTGGTGCGCACGGCGGCGTAGTGGGTGACCAGGGTGGTCTGGCCGGTGCTGCCGCGCACCAGCAGGCCGTCGCCGGCACGCAGCAGCGTCCCGTTGGCCAGCAACTGGCCGCCGCTGCCGAGGACGTCGACGCTGCGGCCGGTCAGTCCGCTCAGCGCCCTGTCGGTGCCCTGGCCGAGCAGGAACTGCTGCGAGATCACGCGGGCTGCGTCGCCGGGAAAGTCCAGCGCCAGCGCCTCCGGATCGAGGAAGCGCGGCAGCTCGCCGAGCACCGTATCGTGCGTGCCGACGGCAAGATCCAGCGCGCGCTGTTCGTGCACCACCGCGTAACCGCCGTCTACCGGGCCGTCGCCGCTGCTGGCGTACAGCGCGGCATCGTCGCTGCGATACAGCGTGAGCTGCACGGTGTCGGCGGCATGTACCGATGCGACGCCGGTCAGCGCCGTGGCGCAGGCCAGCGCGAGGGTGGACAGGCTGCGGATGGGCGTCGTCATCGGGCGGCTCCTTCGAAACGGGCGACGCCCATCATAGCCACGCTGCCGCGGCGCCGTACGTGAACGACGCGCGACGGCGGTCAGCGATCGGCCGCGCTGCGCACCGCTGCCGGCAGCGCCACCGATCGGCCAGTGAGCGGGTTCATCCACACCAGTACCACGCGGCCGTCGCTGTAAAGACGGGCCGGATCGGCGGCGTCGACAATGCGATGTGCCAGCGTGAGCGAGCTGTTGCCCAGCCGCTCGCAGCGCAGCTCGACCTGCAGCGTGGCGGGCCATGCGATCGGCAGCCGGTAGTTGAGCTCGCTGGCGGCCAGCACCGGCATGGCCGCGTCGTCGAACCACGGCCCCTGGATCTGGCCCAGCCACTGCAGCCGCGCCTCTTCCAGATAGGTGAGATAGCTCGAATTGTTGACGTGGTTGAATGCGTCCAGATCACGCCAGCGCACCGCCAGCTCGGCGACGAACAGCGGCGCATCGTCAGTGGGCTGGCTCATGAACGCTGCTTCCTTGGCATCGGTTTGAACTTGTCCTGAGACGCAATATGTTTGGCCGCCGCCTTGACCCGCTTGCTCGCACCTGAAGCGCGCGCTGCCTTGCCCGCCTTGGCGGCCTTCAGCTGCGGCGCCAGGAAATGGCCGGTATGCGAGCCTGGCGTGGCGGCCACGGTTTCCGGCGTGCCGGCGACCAGGATGCGGCCGCCACCGGCGCCGCCCTCCGGGCCGAGATCGATCACCCAGTCGGCGGTCTTGATCACGTCCAGGTTGTGCTCGATCACCACTACCGTGTTGCCCTGGTCGACCAGCTGGTGCAGCACGTCGAGCAACTGCTCGATGTCGTGGAAATGCAGGCCGGTGGTAGGCTCGTCGAGGATGTACAGCGTGCGCCCGGTGTCGCGCTTGGACAGTTCCTTGGACAGCTTCACGCGCTGTGCCTCGCCGCCGGACAACGTGGTCGCGCTCTGGCCGAGCTTGATGTAGTCCAGCCCGACCGCGCGCAGCGTGTCGAGTTTGCGCGCGATGGTCGGCACGTTCTCGAACAGCTTCAGCGCGTCCTCCACCGTCATGTCGAGCACGTCGGCAATCGTGTGGCCCTTGTAGAGGATCTCGAGCGTCTCGCGGTTGTAGCGCTTGCCGTGGCAGACGTCGCAGGGCACGTAGACGTCGGGCAGGAAGTGCATCTCCACCTTGATCATGCCGTCGCCCTCGCACGCCTCGCAGCGGCCGCCGCGCACGTTGAAGCTGAAGCGGCCGGCCGTGTAGCCGCGCGAGCGCGCTTCCGGCACCTGCGCGAACATCTCGCGCAGCGGCGTGAACAGGCCGGTATAGGTGGCCGGGTTGGAGCGCGGCGTGCGGCCGATCGGCGACTGGTCGATGTCGACGACCTTGTCGAACAGATCCATGCCGCTGACCGACGCGTGTGGCGCCGCCTGGGCCCCGGCTCCGTTCAACTCCATCGCGGCGAGCCGGAACAGGGTGTCGTTGATCAGGGTGGATTTGCCCGAGCCGGAGACGCCGGTCACGCAGGTGAACAACCCGGCCGGGATCGCCAGATCGACGTGCTTGAGGTTGTTGCCGCTGGCGCCGTGGAGGTGCAGCCACGCGTCCGTGCCCGCCGGCTGACGGCGCTGCTCGGGCACCTCGATCGCACGCTTGCCGGAGAGGAACTGGCCGGTGACCGAGCGCGGCGCGGCGAGGATGTCCTTCACCGTGCCCTGCGCCACGATCTCGCCGCCGTGCACGCCGGCGCCGGGGCCGATGTCGAGCACGTGGTCGGCCATGCGGATGGCGTCCTCGTCGTGCTCGACCACGATCACCGTGTTGCCC
>JAJZGE010000577.1 GCA_021798675.1 Pseudomonadota bacterium
AGTAGGGCGCGCACGCACCCGGCACGCCTTCCCGGCCGCTTTAGCTCAGCTGGTAGAGCAACCGCCTTGTAAGCGGTAGGTCATCCGTTCGATTCGGATAAGCGGCACCAGTATTGCAGCGCGCAACGCCGATCAGGCGGTCTCTGGCGGCAGCGCTGCGGCCGCCACCGTGAGTACCGTGAGGCTGGCGCCGGCGAGCAGCGCCTGGGCGGCATTCATCTTGACGTCGAACACGAAGCCGACGCGTTCGGTGAAATTGGAGCCCAGCCGATCGGCAGCCTGGGCGACGATGGTGTTGGCGCCCTGGGTGCGCCGGGACAGCACGACGGTTCCCGCGAACACCGCCAGCATCAAGGCGCCGAAGGCCAGGGCGTAGCGCGGGTCGATCACGCGCGCCAGCACCGCACAGGCCAGCATCCACTGGATCGCCGTGGGCAGCAGGGCCCAGAACAGGGTGTAGGTCAGGGATCCGAAGGCCGTTGCGCAGCGGTTGAACCGGGACAGCAGCGTTCCCGGGTCGATGCGAAGCACCTCGGCGTATTGCGCGCGCAGAAAGCTTGCATGGAAGGCTTGTCGGAAGGAGGCCTCGCATCGCGCCTGCATCGATGCCGCTGCCGCGTTGCGAAGCCATTCCATCGATGCCGCGGTGCTCCAGCACACGCCGTAGGCGAACGCGAACGACAGGGCGAGCCTGGGGGCATTGCCCTTGGAACCTGGCCCGATGGCATCGATGGCCAGGCGCAGAAGGTACGGGATGGCCGAGTTGAGCAATGCGACGCCGGCGACGATCAGGCAGACCAGCGCGAACTGCCGGGCGAACCCGGGATACCCCTTGCGGGCCACCGTGAACGCGAGCATGTAGCCCTTCGCGAATCCGGAATGCAGACGCCGGCCGGCCGTCACGGTGCGCCTTGATCAGCCAAGGCTCTGCCGGGATGCGCGCCCGCCCCGGGGTGCTTCGTGCGGTGGACGGCGCGACAGCCAGCAGCCCTTGGCGACACACCAGGCTCCGTCGTCGGGGAGGTCATCGCGCACCAGGGGCCGGGCCCCAGGAAGTCCTCGTGTGCGATGTCCGAGAAGGCCGCGATCCATCGCTCGTCGGTCGACCCGGCGCCGTGCACGAGCAGCTTGGCAAAGAAGCATCGATGCTGTTCGAGCGAGGCCATGTCGGCAAGATACCGGGACTTCTGAAGACGATGCTCGCATCAGGGCAATGGCCTGCCGAAGATGGCGGAACTTTGCGCGCTGCGGAAGGTCCAACAGTCGGTCGACTCGCGCGTCTCGGCGTTCCCGGACTCCCTGCCGGATCGACCACGCATCGGAGCGCAACGATGAAACCCGCATCGAGCATGTCGCGCGAATCACCCGGCATCGTCTTTGCCTGCGCGGCCTACGCCATTTGGGGTCTTTACCCGCTGTATTTCAAACTGCTCCAGCATGTTCCCGCGCTGCAGATCCTCGCGCACAGGGTGGTCTGGTCGCTGCCGTTGGCGCTGGCCGCGGTGGCCTGGAGCGGCGATTGGCGCTGGCTCGCCCGGCTGCGCGAAAGGCCCGCATGGCTTGCGCACTTCGGTGCCGCCGGGCTGCTGCTGGTGTGCAACTGGGGGGTGAACATCTGGGCGGTCAACCATGGGCACGTGGTCGACGCCAGCCTGGGCTTTTTCCTGAATCCCCTGCTGACCATCGGCCTGGCTACCCTCGTGCTGCACGAGCCGCTGCGCCGGGCGCAGCGCGTGGCCATCGTCTTCGCCGTGGCGGGTGTCGCGTGGATGGGCGTGGCCCTGGGCGTGGCGCCCTGGATCGCGGTTGCGCTTGCGGCCAGCTTCGCCGGCTACAGCCTGTTGCGCAAGACCGCGCCCCTGGGTGCCTTCGAGGGCCTGGCGCTGGAGACGGCCCTGGTGTTTCCGCTGGCCATCGGCTACCTGGCCTGGCTCCCCGCCGGGCAGGCGAACGTGTTCCTCGTCTCGACACCCGGCGAACGCCTGCTGCTGGCCGCCGCGGGGCCGGTCACCACCATCCCCTTGCTGTTGTTCGCGGCCGGGGCCAGACGCATCCCGCTGGCCATGCTCGGGATCCTGCAGTACGTCACGCCGACCATGCTGCTCTGCCTGGGCGTCGCGCTGTACCGCGAACGCTTCGATGTGGCGCATGGCGTCGGGTTCGGCCTGGTCTGGATCGGCATCGCCATCTACCTGGGCGATCGCCTGCGGCCGCGCAAGCTGGTGCCGACTCAGCCCACGACTTGCGACGCTCGCGATTCCTGATCCATTCCCGCGGGCTTGCGCATGCACGGCCGCCAGCCCCCGTGCTGGAAGCGCGGGCCGGCGTCGAGTCCTGTTGGCTGGGGCCGGAGCACACTCCTCCCGAGAATCGCCGAAGCGGTGGAGATTCATCGATTCGGGATTCCACCTGCACAAAGCTTGCCCAAACCCTCTGGCGCCTTGACCTGAGTCGGGATACAAACGGGGAGAAACGGCCCCTCCGGCCGATCGAGGACTCTCGCCCATGCTCGACGCAGATCTGCGCCCCAACGCGGCCAATCACCGCCCGCTGACCCCCATCCAGTTCCTCGAGCGCGCCGCGGCGGTGCACCCGCGGCGCCTGGCCATCGTGCACGGCGCGCT
>JAJZGE010000578.1 GCA_021798675.1 Pseudomonadota bacterium
TGTTGTTCGGACAGGGCAAGCTGGTCGAGGGCGACAGCGTGGTGATCACCTACGGGGACCGTGTCGGCCACGTTGGCGGCACCAACACGCTCAAGCTGCTGGCGGTGGGTGCAGGCGGCACTGTGGACAGCATCCGCGACCTCTGACAGTTGTCCGCGTGACGGCGCAGGGAGGGAATGGCCGCCACGCTCGCCGCGGCGGTGTGCGTCGCGCCATTCAACCGGGTGCGGTTCTGCTGGCCGCAGGCTTGTTCGAGCGCGCGCGGCTATCCGACGGAGCACATGGAGATGGTGACGACGGAATCGCGCCGCGCGACTAGACTGTCGCCGTCCCCAACCCCACCGGAGCATCCGCCATGAATTCGCGCGCACGCCACCTTATCCGTTCGCTGCTGCTGGTGCCGGCGCTGGTTTGCGCCGCGTCCGCCTGGGCGCAGTCGGCCCACCGGATCGATCCGCAGGACCAATACCACTACTGGATCCGCCTCAACACCAAGGTCAGCACGAACCTGCCCAATTCGGGCCTCAACCTCAGCAAGCCCGGTTGTGCGGCGGTGACCTACACCATCGGTTCCGACGGCGTGCCGATGAACGTGCGGCTGGCCAAGCTGGTGCCCAGGAGCGACCTGGGCGATGCCGCGGTGACCGCGGTGAAGAACTTCCGTTACGGCCCTTCGCTGACCAATCGCATCGGCCAACCCATTGATACCTATTACATCGTGCCGTTCAACGCGCCGGATGGCCCGGATGGGATGCAGAAGGTGATGGAGCCCTGCAAGCTGCCCGGCTACGGGCAGTAACCGGCGCCTCCGGGGCGGTTTCGCTATAATCCGCGGCCTTCATCCCGCCGCCCGCCCGGGCGGCACCCACCCTGGGCGGGCGGATCACGCCTCGTCGTACGGAGCCGTCATGAGTATCGAAGATCTCGAAAGCGTCGCCCTGGCCATGGTTGCCCCCGGCAAGGGCATCATCGCCATCGACGAGTCGACCAACACCATCAAGAAGCGGTTCGAGGCCGTCGGCATCGAGAATACCGAGGAAAATCGCCGCGCCTACCGCGAGCTGCTGCTGACCACGCCCGGCCTCAACGAGCACATCTCCGGTGCGATCCTGTATGACGAGACGATCCGCCAATCCACCAAGGACGGCGTGCCCTTCACCCAGCTGATGAAGAAGAACGGCATCATCCCGGGCATCAAGGTCGACAAGGGCCCGGTGCCGCTGGCCGGGTTCCCCGGCGACGTGGTCACCGAAGGCCTCGATGGCCTGCGCGAGCGCCTTGCCGAATACGTGAAGCTGGGCGCGCAGTTCGCCAAGTGGCGCGCGGTGATCAACATCACCGAGGAAAACCCCAGCTCCACCGCGATCGAGGCCAACTGCCACGCGCTGGCCCGCTACGCCGCGCTGTGCCAGGAAGCCGGCCTGGTACCGATGGTGGAGCCGGAAGTGATCATGGACGGAGACCACAGCATCGAGGTGAGCTACGAGGTGCACGAGGCCGTGCTGCGCAGCCTGTTCAATGCGCTGTACGAACAGAACGTGATGCTGGAAGGCACCATCCTCAAGGTCAGCATGGTGATCCCGGGCAAGGACTCGGCCGAGCAGGCCGACGTCGAGGACGTGGCCGAGGCGACCGTGCGCGTGCTCAAGACCTGCGTGCCGGCCTCGCTGCCGGGCATCGTGTTCCTTTCCGGCGGCCAGACCGACGAGCAGTCGACTGCCCACCTCAACGCGATGAACCGCATCGGCCCGCACCCGTGGCCGCTGTCGTTCTCCTACGGCCGCGCCATGCAGCAGGCCGCGCTGAAGTTGTGGGCCAAGGACATGAAGGCCAACTATGCCGAGGCACAGAAAACCGTGCATGCGCGCGCCAAGGACAATGGCTTGGCCGCCCTGGGTCGCTGGAACGGCTGATACGCCGGCTGTTGCGGTCGTGCGCGATCGCCGGGGCCGGCAGGCAACTGGTCCTGGCCATGGGCTGAAAAGAAACGGGCGCCTCGCGGCGCCCGTTTGCTTTTGCCTCGAGCGGACTGCTCAGAAGCGGTATTCGCCACCGACCGAGAAAATGCGGGTGCCGAAGTCGTAGCCGTGCTTGCTGATCTCGTAGTAATCGAAGCTCGCACCTACGCTCCAGTGACGGTTGATGTCATAGCCGGTCCCCACGCCGGCGTACCAGCCGAGCGATTGCTGGCTGCCGCGGTAGGTCGCCGAGCCGGTCGGCTGGTAGATGGTGGCCGTGGCCTTCAGCTTCCACACGAAGCCGCCGGTGCGGGCCGACATGTACCAGTGGTCATTGAAGTTGAAGTGGCCGTTCAGGCCGAAGGTCCAGCCGTCGCCCTTGAGCTTGTAGCGGTTGCCGAGGCTGTCCCTCGACGTGACGCTGCCCAGGTTGGTGTAGCCGGCTTCGAAGCCCAGGATGCCCTGGTCGCGGTAACCCGCGTTGAGCATGAAGGCCGTGTTGCTGTCGGTGCCCGTGCCCACGCCGTCGACCGTGGCGTTGTAGTGGGCGGTGCCGACGTTGCCGTTGACGAACCAGCCGTTGGTCTGGTCGGCGTGGGCGGAGGCGGCGAAGAGGCCGCAGGTGGCGGCGATGAGCGCTAGCAGTTTCCTGTTGTCCATGTAGG
>JAJZGE010000579.1:0-1979 GCA_021798675.1 Pseudomonadota bacterium
ACCAGGTGCGATGGGCCGGGCCGCTGGTACTGCCGGGGTCGTCGTTCATTACTCGGGTTGCAACTGCCCGGGTGCGGGCGGAAGTGCGAGTTTAGCGGAAAAAGCGTGACGGTTCAGGGCACAAGGTCTTGCGGGCGGCCGTCATGCGTAGGGATCGGCGATGCCCAGCCCGGCGAGGATCCGCGTTTCCAGCGCCTCCATCGCCTCGGCCTCGGCCGCCACGATGTGGTCGTAGCCGAGCAGGTGCAGGGTGCCGTGCACGGTGAGATGGGCCCAGTGGTCGCTCGGGCGCTTGCCCTGTTCGGCCGCTTCGCGCGCCACCACGGGCGCGCAGATCACCATGTCGCCGACCAGCGGCAGCTTGAGCTCCGGCGGCAGGTCGGCCTCGAAGGAGAGCACGTTGGTGGCGTAGTCCTTGCCGCGGTAGTCGCGGTTGCATTTACGTCCCTCGTCGGCATCGACGATGCGGATGGATAGCTCGGTGGCCTTGCGGCGCCTGGCGCCGCGCAGCGCGGCATCCACCCAACGGCGGAAACTCGCGGAGGACGGAATGCCGGCGCGCGGCACTGCGTAGCCCACGTGCAGGGTCAACGTACTCACTTTGCGTTCTCGTCCTTCTGCTCGAACGCCTCGTAGGCGCGCACGATCTTCGCCACCAGCGGGTGGCGCACCACGTCGCGCGAGGTGAAGAAGGTGAAGCTGATGCCGTCCACTCCGCGCAGCACCTCCACCGCGTGGCGCAGGCCCGAGCGCACATTGCGCGGCAGGTCCACCTGGCTGACGTCGCCGGTGATCACCGCCACCGAGCCGAAGCCGATACGGGTGAGGAACATCTTCATCTGCTCGACGGTGGTGTTCTGCGCCTCGTCGAGGATCACGTAGGAGTCGTTCAAGGTGCGCCCGCGCATATAGGCCAGCGGCGCGATCTCGATCACGTTGCGCTCGATCAGCTTGGCCACCTTCTCGAAGCCGAGCATCTCGTACAGCGCGTCGTACAGCGGACGCAGGTAGGGGTCGACCTTCTGGCTGAGGTCGCCGGGCAGGAAACCGAGCTTCTCGCCGGCTTCGACAGCCGGGCGCACCAGCAGCAGGCGCTGCACGCGGTTGGCTTCCAGCGCCTCGACCGCGCTGGCAACGGCCAGGTAGGTCTTGCCGGTGCCGGCCGGGCCGACGCCGAAGTTGATGTCGTGGGTGGTGATGGCGTGCAGGTAGCGCGCCTGGTTCGGGCCACGGCCCTTGATCACGCCGCGCTTGACCTTGATCACCACTTCCTGCGCCGCTCCGGCGGCTTCGGCGGCCATGGCGTCGATGCCCGATTCGGCCAGGTGCAGGTGGATGACCGGTCCGGTCAGCGACACGGTTCGGGTGACGTCGTACAGCGCGCGCAGCACCTTTTCCGCGGCACCGGTAGCAGCGTCGTCGCCGATCACCTGGAAGATGCCGCCGCGGTGGTTGATCTCCACGCCGAGGCGCAGTTCGACCTGGCGCAGGTGCTCGTCGAACGGGCCGCACAGGTTGGCCAGGCGTGCGTTGTCGATCGGGTCGAGGGTGAAGTCGCGTTGGTTCAGGGAGCTCATAGACCGGCCAGCATAACGCGGAAGCGGGTCGCTCCGCCGCCCGCCGACGCGCTGGGGCGGGGCCGCGTTGGTCGTGCTTGCATTTAAATTAAGCGATGAATTAATTTATGCGCCATGCCTTCCCGAACCATTGCCCCCAAGCCCCGTCGTCGTCGCGTCGGCCGTCCTGCCGGCGACGAGGGCGATCTGCGCGGCCGCCTGCTCGACGTGGCCGCTGCGCAGTTCGCCTGTACCGGCATCGCCGCGGCTTCGCTGCGCACCATTGCGCAGCAGGCCGGCGTGACCCCGGCGATGCTGCACTACTACTTCGGCAACAAGGACGCGCTGGTGCGCGCCCTGATTGGCGAGCGGCTGATGCCGGCCGTGATGCCGCTGCGCGAGACGTTGGCCTCGGTCGGCGGG
>JAJZGE010000579.1:1989-2623 GCA_021798675.1 Pseudomonadota bacterium
ATTCGAGCTGGCGCAGGCATTCGCGCACGGTATCTCCGACGTCGTCGCGAAGCTGCCCTGGCTGCCCGCATTGTGGGTGCGCGAGGTGCTGTGCGAGGGCGGTGCGTTGCGCGAGTTCGTGTTCCGCGAGGTGATGCCCTCGCTGCCGCAGGTGCTGGCGCAGCGCTTCGAGGTGGCGCGCGCGGCAGGCCAGCTCCCACCCGGCGTCGACCCGCGTCTGCTGGTGGTGTCGCTGGTCGGGCTGACCCTGTTCCCTGCCGCCGGCGCGCCAATCTGGCAGAAGGCGTTCGGTATGCCGGGGATGGACATGCCGACGCTGGTTTCCCACACCCTCGCGCTGCTGGCCCATGGCCTTGCGGCGCCCATCCAGGAGACGCCCCGATGAGTGGCCGACTGTTCGCGCTGGGCCTCGCCATCCTGCTGCTGGCCGGCTGCCAGCATGCGAGCAGTGAGGCGCCGGGAACGCTGGAGTACGACCGCATCACGCTGCCCGCGCCGGCCGCCGAGCGCATCGTGGCGATCCATGTGCGGGCCGGTGAATCGGTGAAGGCGGGCCAGCCCCTGCTCGATCTCGATCCGGCACATACCCAGGCCAGCCTGGACGCCGCCCTGGCCGAGCTGAAGCAGCAGCAGG
>JAJZGE010000580.1 GCA_021798675.1 Pseudomonadota bacterium
CGTGGACTGCAGGCTCAGCGGCAGGGTGTGCGCGTCCAGCAGCGCCGCGTACTGGCGCAGCTCGAACACCAGGCCGGCGAAGTCGTGCGCGCGCTGCGCCGTGTCGCCGCTTTGCGCGGCCAGCCAGGCGGCGGGCGACTGCGCCAGCACGCGGCCATCCGCGTAGCGCAGCGCCAGGCCACGCGCGCTGAGCACGTTTTCCTCGCGGTACGGCGTGAGCAGGGCCGCTTCCAGCAGGCTCCACAGCGGCGCGAGGTTGACGTGTTCGTACTGCACGCAGGTCAGCGCCAGCAGGTCGTTGCGGCTGAGGTAGCGCGCGTGTTCCAGCCGCACGCCCAGCGTGCGCATCAGCCAGTCGGCGGTGCGCTCGCCGGCTTCGCCGCGGCCGACCAGTTGCACCTCGATCTGTTCGGACAGCTCCGCGGCCAGGTCCTCGGGCGCCAGCAGCGACAGCGGCAGCAGACGCATCGGGCCGTCGGCGAACTGCGCCGCGGGTTCCAGCGGTTGCGCCGGCATGCGGCCCTCGTGGCTGCCGAACGCCACCACCTGCGCCACCCCGGCGCGCGGCACGCGACGGCCGAGTTCGTCCAGCGTGGACCACACCGGAAAGCCGGGCCGCAGCAGCTCCACCGGGTCGAACAGCGCACCGGCCAGCGCCAGCCGGGCCTGTGCCACCTGCGGCAGCAGCGCATGCAGGTCGGCGGCGACCAGGCCGGCCAGCTGCTCCGCCTCGTCGCGGCCCAGCGTCGCGCGCGAGGTACTGCCGGCCACCGGTTCCAGCGCGAGCACGATGGGCAGGGCGATCAGTGGGGTTGCTTCCACGGCGACGAAATCCGCGAGGGGGAACGGCCATTCTAGCAAGCGGGCCGCCGTCGCCCGGACGCGGCAGGGGCCGCATTCGGTGAACAAAACGCCATCCGTGCGGCCTGCCGCGCTTTCGTACCGCGGCAGGCCGGGTTAGCCTTGCAGGCAGGCTTTGGCGGATTTCCCCGGAATGGAACAGATGCAGCGGCGCGTGGGTGTGATCGGCGGTGTGCGGATCCCGTTCTGTCGCAACAACACGGCGTATGCCGACGTGGGCAATTTCGGCATGTCGGTGAAGGTGCTGGGAGCGCTGGTCGAGCGCTACGGCCTGCACGGCGTGGAACTGGGCGAGGTGGCGCTGGGCGCGGTGATCAAGCACGCCTCGGACTGGAACCTCGCGCGCGAGGCGCTGCTCTCCTCCGGCCTCGCCCCCACCACGCCGGGCATCACCACCGCGCGCGCCTGTGGCACCTCGCTGGACAACGCGATCATCGTGGCGAACAAGATCGCCAGCGGCCAGATCGACGCCGGCATCGCCGCCGGTTCGGATACCACCAGCGACGTGCCCATCGTGTTCGGCACGCGCCTGCGCAAGCGCCTGCTGGCGGTCAACCGCGCCAGGACGCCGCTGGACAAGCTCAAGCTGGCGCTGCACCGCTTCTCGCTGAAGGAGCTCAAGCCCTCCTTCCCCGGCGTGGCCGAGCCGCGCACCGGCAAGTCGATGGGCGACCACTGCGAGCAGATGGCGAAGCAGTGGCAGGTCAGCCGCGAAGCGCAGGACCGGCTCGCGCTGGACAGCCACCGCAAGCTCGCCGCGGCCTACGACGCCGGTTTCTTCGGCGACCTGATCGTGCCGTTCCGCGGCCTGGCGCGCGACGGCTTCCTGCGCCCCGACACCACGCTGGAAAAACTCGCGGCGCTCAAGCCCGCGTTCGACAAGACCTCGGGCCAGGGCACGCTTACCGCAGGCAACTCCACCGGCCTCTCCGACGGCGCCGCCGCGGTGCTGCTGGCCAGCGAGGATTGGGCGGCGCAGCGTGGCCTCAAGGTGCAGGCCTGGTTCCGCGACGCCGAGGTGGCCGCGGTGGATTTCGTGCACGGCGAAGGCCTGCTGATGGCGCCCACGGTGGCGGTGCCGCGCCTGCTCAGGCGCAACGGTCTCACCCTGCAGGACTTCGACTACTACGAGATCCACGAGGCTTTCGCGGCGCAGGTGCTGTGCACGCTGCGCGCGTGGGAAAGCGCGGATTACTGCAAGAACCGGCTGGGGCTGGATGCGCCGCTGGGTGCGATCGACCCCGCCCGGCTCAACGTGCATGGCTCCAGCCTCGCCACCGGCCATCCGTTCGCCGCCACCGGCGCGCGCATCATCGCCACGCTGGCGAAGCTGCTGGAGCAGAAGGGCTCGGGCCGCGGCCTGATCTCGATCTGCACCGCGGGCGGCATGGGCGTCACCGCGATCCTCGAACGCTAGCTTCAGCCGCGATTCGCGCGTATTGGGGCATAAAGGCCGCATGATGCGTCTGCGCACCACCACCAGCCTGAGCCTGCTCGCCCTGGCCGTCGGCATTGCCGGCACGCAATGGCTCAGCGGTTTGAATGCCGGCTGGGCCGGCCCCAGCGAGCGCGTGGCCGGCTTCGCGCAGGCGCCGCGAAGCCATGCCGAGCCGCGGCGCCACGCGCGCCTGGAACACCGGATGGCGCAAGCGCCACGCGCCACGCTGCCGGCCATGGCGCCGCTCGCGCAGGCCGAACCAGCACCGCCCCCGCCGGAACTGGTGCCGGTGTCCATGCCGCAGTTGTCGACCTCATGGTCG
>JAJZGE010000581.1 GCA_021798675.1 Pseudomonadota bacterium
AGTGATCACGGTGACCGAGGACAGCGCGTCGTCGACGGTGATGGCGGTGCGCGTGGCGGTGACGATCACCGGCGCCAGAGTGTTGGCGGCGCCCTGGTCGGCCGCCTGCGCGGTGAGGCTGCCACTGAGCAGCGCGGCTGCCAGCAAGGATTTTTTCATGGTGTGGGTTCCCCGGCCGCGCACCCGCGCACGGCTCATGCGTTCAATGGGCTGGTGGCACATGAGGGGAGGGACAAACAACGGGCGAGCGGCAACGCCACGGCACGTGGTTTGGCCTCGCCCACCGCGAGCCACCAGATATCGTTGAGGCCGGTCTCCGGACTCGCGAGTGGCACGCAGTGATCTGCATGCCCCGAACGGCGCCTTCCCATGCCAGGCACAGTGGCGTTAGCCGTTCGTGAAACTCGCTTACCGTTGCGGGGGCAGCGTCGGCCTTGCAGTGCATGCAGCACCACGCACCGACTTCCCGTTTCATCCCTTGAGCGAATGCTCGCGGAACACCTCAACCGCGCCACTGTAGCTTCGGACGGCCGAACAGGCAACGCGCCGCTGCGGCAACGCCCCTGATGGGTGGACGTTGGCGGCCTGCCTCCGGCGCTTCAGCCGAGCACGATGCGCAGCCGGTGCAGGGCGCCATCATCGACCAGTGCGACCGGCTGGTCCGCCGCCAGCGGCTGTCCATCCAGCTCAACGCTGAGCACGCCGCGACATACCCGCTGCGGATTTTGCACCTCGATCGCGTAGCGACTGCTGCCGCGATGGCGGTAGTCGAGTTCGAAGCCGGGCCAATGCCGGGGAATGCACGGATCGATGCGCAGGCTGTCGCCGGCGAGCCGGAAGCCCAACAGCGCTTCCAGCCCGGCGCGGTAGAGCCACGCGGCGGAGCCGGAGTACCAGGTCCAGCCACCGCGACCGACGTGCGGCGCCTCTGCATAGACGTCCGCGCTGACCACGTAGGGCTCGACCTTGTAGCGTTCCACCGCCGCGGCGCTGTCGCTGTGGCGGATCGGGTTGAGCAGGTCGAACAGCGCGCCGGCGCGGTCGCCGTCGCCCAGCCCGGCCCAGGCGAAGATCGACCAGGTGGCGCCGTGCGTGTACTGGCCGCCGTTCTCGCGCACGCCGGGCGGGTAGCCGCGGATATAACCGGGGTTGTTGCGAGCGGGATTCCTGCCGTCACCATCGAACGGCGGCGTGAACAGCTTCGCGATCCTGTGGGGATGATCCACCAGCAGGCTGTCCACCGACGCCATCGCCTGCGCCGCGCGCGCGCGATCGGTGGCGCCTGCGATCACGCTCCACGACTGCGCGATGCTGTCGATCTGGCATGCCTCGCTTTCGCGCGATCCCAGCGGTGCGCCATCGTCGTAATAGCCGCGTCGATACCACGCGCCATCCCACGCCTGCTCCAGCGCCACGCGCAGGGCTGCGGCGTAGTCGTGCCAGCGCCGCACGCGGCCGCTATCGGCGCGCGCTTCGGCGAGCGGCGCGAACGCATCGAGGGTGGCCAGCAGAAACCAGCCGAGCCAGCTGCTTTCGCCGCGGCCCTGCGCGCCGACCGCGTTCATGCCGTCGTTCCAGTCGCCGGTGCCGATCAGCGGCAGGCCGTGCGCGCCGCGGGTGAGCGCGGAGTCGAGCGCGCGCGCAGCGTGTTCGTACAGCGTGGCCTGCTCGGCGGCAACGGACGGCTGAAAGAACGCGTCGGTGGCGCCGTCGGGAATCGCCGGGCCGGCGAGAAACGGCCGCGTTTCGTCCAGCACCGCGCGGTCGCCGCTCACCTCGACGTAGTGCGCGGCGACGTGCGCCAGCCACACGCGGTCGTCGCTGATTCTGGTGCGGATGCCCTGGCCGCCGGGCGGCAGCCACCAGTGCTGCACATCGCCCTCGGCGAACTGGCGGCCGGCCGCGCGCAGCAGATGCTCGCGCGCCAGGTCGGGCCGGCTCACGCACAGCGCCATCACATCCTGCAGCTGGTCGCGGAAGCCGTACGCGCCGCTGGCCTGGTAGTAGGCGGTGCGCGCCCACAGCCGGCAGCTGGTGACCTGGTACAGCAGCCAGTGGTTGAGCTGGATGTCCAGCGCGCGATCGGGCGTACGCACCTGCACGGTATCGAGCAGGCCGTTCCACTGCGCGGCGACCTCAGCCAGCACCTGCTCAATGTCGATCGCGCGGTAGCGGGCGATCAGCGCCTGCGCCTCGGCATCGCTGGCGGCGTCGCCGAGCAGGAAGACCAGCTCGATCTGCGTCTGCGGCGGCAGCTCGATGCGCGCCTGCAGTGCGCCACACGGGTTCAGCCCGCTGCCGAGCCGGCCCGACAACGGCGCCCCGTCGCGCAGTGCGGCGGGGGCGTCGACGCCCCCGAGCGGGCCGAGAAACTCGCTGCGATCGCCGCTGATCGAATGCTGCTGTCCGGCCATGTCGAAGAACGCCACGCGCCCGCCAAAATCCGGTCGCCACGGATTGCGCGCGAACAGCGCGCCGGTGGCCGCATCGCGCGCCGTGATCACGAACGGTGCCGGGGTGGTGCCGTTCGCGCCCAGCGCCCACGCCACATAGCCGGTGACCGACAGCCGGCGCGTGCGGGTCGAGCGGTTGCACAACCGCAGCCGCGACAGCTAGATCGG
>JAJZGE010000582.1 GCA_021798675.1 Pseudomonadota bacterium
ACCGCCATGCCGAACTTCGGGTCGGCATTGATGCCGGTGCCCACCGCGGTGCCACCCTGCGGCAGCCGACGCATGCGCTTGAGCGCATCTTCGATGCGCGCGATGGCCGAACCGATCTGCGCGGCCCAGCCGGACAGCTCCTGGCCGAAGGTCACCGGCATCGCATCCATCAGGTGGGTGCGACCGGTCTTGGCCACGTGGCGCAACTGGCGCCCACGCTGGCCGATGGTCTTCTTCAGGTGCTTCAGCGCCGGCAGCAACTGCTCCTGCGCCACCAGGGTGGCGCTGACGTGGATCGCGGTGGGGATCACGTCGTTCGAGCTCTGCCCGTAGTTGACGTGGTCGTTCGGATGCACCTTGGCGCCGGCCCGTGCGGCGAGGTGGGCGATCACCTCGTTCGCGTTCATGTTGGTGCTGGTGCCCGAACCGGTCTGGAACACGTCGATGGGAAACTGTGCGTCGTGCTCGCCGCCGGCCACCGCCAGCGCAGCCTTGCGGATCGCCGCGGCCGGGCCCTTCTTCAGATGGCCGAGCGCAA
Source organism: Pseudomonadota bacterium (assembly GCA_021798675.1). The sequence continues at coordinate 539 of JAJZGE010000582.1, forward strand.
GGTTCGCTTCGGCGGCAGCGGCCTTGATCAGGCCCAGCGCGCGGATGAATTCGCGCGGCAGCGCCAGGCCGGAGATCGGGAAATTGTCGATCGCGCGCTGGGTCTGCGCGCCGTACAGGGCATCGGCGGGTACCTTGAGCTCGCCCATGCTGTCGTGTTCGATGCGGTAGCCGTGCATGGCCAGTCCTCCGGGGGATGGGAACCCGCCGACTATAGGCCGCAAGGCATCGCGCCGCCGTCAATGTAAAATGCGCGTTTCCCTTCGCCGGAACGCCCCGATGTCCAACCCTGCCCTCACCGCCCTGTCGCCGCTGGACGGCCGCTACGCCAGCAAGGCGGAGCCGCTGCGCCCGATCTTCAGCGAGTTCGGCCTGATGCACCGCCGCGTGCACGTGGAGATCGAGTGGCTGCTGGCGCTGGCCGCCGAGCCGGGCATCGCCGAGTTGCCGCCGTTCACGGAAACCCAGGTGACGCAATTGCACACCATCGCCGACAGCTTCGGCATCGAGGACGGTGCGCGCATCAAGGCGATCGAAGCCACCACCAACCATGACGTCAAGGCGGTGGAGTACTTCATCAAGGAGCGCATCGGCAACGATGCCGCGCTGGCCCAGGCCAGGGAGTTCGTGCACTTCGCGTGCACCAGCGAGGACATCAACAACCTTTCCTATGCGCTGATGCTGCGCGACGCCCGCACCCAGGTGCTGCTGCCGGCCTTCGACGCCATCATCGCCAGGCTGCGCGAGCTGGCGCACGCCAACGCCGCGCTGCCGATGCTCTCGCGCACGCATGGCCAGACCGCTTCGCCCAGCACGCTGGGCAAGGAGCTGGCGAACGTGGTGGCGCGCCTGGAGCGCCAGCGCGCGCAGCTCGCCGCGCTGGAGATCCCCGGCAAGATCAACGGCGCGGTGGGCAACTACAACGCCCACGCCATCACCTACCCGGAGCTCGACTGGCGCGCGTTCTCGCAGCGCTTCGTCGAGAGCCTGGGCCTGGACTACAACCCCTACACCACGCAGATCGAGCCACACGACGGCGTGGCCGAATACTGCGACGCCGTGCGCCGCGCCAACACCATCCTGATCGACCTGGCGCGCGACGTGTGGGGCTACATCTCGCTGGGCTACTTCAAGCAGAAGCTCAAGGAGGGCGAGGTCGGCTCGTCCACCATGCCGCACAAGGTCAACCCGATCGACTTCGAGAACGCCGAGGGCAACTTCGGCCTGGCCAACGCCCTGCTCGGCCATTTCGCCGAGAAGCTGCCGATCAGCCGCTGGCAGCGCGACCTCACCGACTCCACCGTGCTGCGCGCGCTGGGCACCGCCTTCGGCCACACCCTGGTGGCGCTGGAATCGCTGCAGAAGGGCCTGGGCAAGCTCACCGTGAACGCCGACCGCCTTGCCGCCGACCTCGACGCCAGCTGGGAAGTGCTGGCCGAGGCGGTGCAGACCGTAATGCGCCGCTACGGCCTGCCGCAGCCCTACGAGCAGCTCAAGGCGCTGACCCGCGGCCAGGGCATCACGAGGGAATCCATGCGCGACTTCATCGGCAAGCTGGAGCTGCCTGCTGAGGCGAAGCAGCGCCTGCTCGACCTCACGCCGGGCGGTTACATCGGCCTGGCCGAAGGGCTGGCGCGGGAGATCTGACCCCCAACGCATACGCTCGGCAGCACCGCATGCATTGCTGCCGCAAGATGCGATCAGCACGAACGATGGATGGCGGGCCGCGCGTTCCCACGCGCGGCCCGCTGCGTATCAGGCGTGGGCCTTCTTCACCAGCCCTTCCGCTTCCATCGCCTCGCGCACGGCGGGCCGCTCGGCCACGCGCTGCTGGAAGGCCAGCAGTGCCGGGAAGCCCGACAGGTCCAGCTGCACGTGCTTGGCCCAGTTGGTCACGGTGAACAGGTAGGCATCGGCCACGCTGAACGTGTCGCCCAGCAGGAACGGCTGCTTCGCGAGCACGTTCTCGATGAACTGGTAGCGCTTGGCCAGGTACTCCTTGCGCTCGGCGCGGGCGGTGTCGGACGTGTCCGGCCGGAACAGCGGGCTGTAGCTCTTGTGCAGCTCGGAGTTGATGTAGCCC